>DMTA01000349.1 GCA_003454835.1 Achromobacter sp.
ACGATTTCCAGCACGTCTTCCAGGGTTACCGGCTCGAAGTACAGGCGGTCGGACGTGTCGTAGTCGGTGGAGACGGTTTCCGGGTTGCAGTTGACCATGATGGTCTCGTAGCCGTCTTCGCGCATCGCCAGCGCGGCGTGCACACAGCAGTAGTCGAACTCGATGCCCTGCCCGATACGGTTGGGGCCGCCACCCAGGATCATGATCTTGTCGCGGCTCGACGGGTTGGCCTCGCACTCTTCCTCGTAGGTCGAATACATGTAGGCCGTGTCGGTAGCGAACTCGGCGGCGCAGGTGTCGACGCGCTTGTAGACCGGCAGCACCTTGAGCTTGTGACGGTGGCTGCGCAGGTTCTTCTCGGTGACGCCCAACAGCTTGGCCAGACGCGCGTCGGAAAAACCCTTGCGCTTGAGCTTGTACATCATGTCGCGGTCGATGCTGGACAGGCCCAGCGTCTTGACGTGCTCTTCATCCTTGACCAGATCCTCGATCTGCACCAAGAACCAAGGATCGATCTTGGTCAGCGCGAACACATCTTCGACACTCTTGCCGGCACGGAAGGCGTCGGCGACATACCAGATGCGATCGGCGCCCGGCACCGTCAGTTCGCGCTTGAGGGTGCTCTCGGCCTCGGCGTCAGCCAGATTCAGTTTCGGATCGAAACCGGTTGCGCCGACTTCCAGGCCACGCAGCGCTTTCTGCATGGATTCCTGGAAGGTGCGCCCGATCGCCATGACCTCACCGACCGACTTCATCTGAGTAGTCAGGCGCGCGTCGGCCTTGGGGAATTTCTCGAAGGCAAAGCGCGGCACCTTGGTCACGACGTAGTCGATGGCCGGCTCGAAAGACGCAGGCGTGCGACCGCCAGTGATGTCGTTCTGCAGTTCGTCGAGGGTGTAACCGACGGCCAGCTTGGCGGCGATCTTGGCGATCGGGAAGCCTGTGGCCTTGGACGCCAGCGCCGAGGAACGCGACACCCGCGGGTTCATCTCAATCACCACCATGCGGCCGGTATCTGGACAAATGCCGAACTGCACGTTGGAGCCACCAGTTTCCACGCCGATCTCGCGCAGTACCGCCAGGGAGGCGTTACGCAGGATCTGGTATTCCTTGTCGGTCAGGGTCTGGGCCGGCGCGACCGTGATCGAGTCGCCAGTGTGCACGCCCATCGGGTCGAAGTTTTCGATGGCGCAGACGATGATGCAGTTGTCCTTCTTGTCGCGGACCACCTCCATCTCGTACTCCTTCCAACCGATCAGCGACTCGTCGATCAGCAGCTCACTGGTCGGTGAAAGGTCCAGGCCGCGGGCGCAGATCTCTTCGAACTCTTCACGGTTATAGGCGATGCCGCCGCCGGTGCCACCCATGGTGAACGACGGGCGAATGATGCAGGGGAAGCCGACCTTGTCGAGCACGCCGTAGGCTTCTTCCATGTTGTGCGCGATGCCGGATACCGGACAGGCAAGACCGATGTCCTTCATCGCCTTGTCGAAGCGCGAACGGTCTTCGGCCTTGTCGATGGTGTCGGCGTTGGCACCGATCATCTCGACGCCAAACTTCTCCAGAATGCCGTGCTTTTCCAGGTCCAGCGCGCAGTTCAGCGCGGTCTGGCCACCCATGGTCGGCAGCAGTGCGTCGGGACGCTCCTTCTCGATGATCTTGGCCACGGTGGCCCATTTGATCGGTTCGATGTAGGTGGCGTCAGCCATGGCCGGGTCGGTCATGATGGTCGCCGGGTTGGAATTCACCAGGATGACGCGGAAGCCTTCCTCCTTCAGCGCCTTGCAGGCCTGAGCGCCGGAGTAATCGAACTCGCACGCCTGGCCGATGACGATGGGGCCGGCGCCGAGGATGAGGATGCTTTTGATATCTGTACGTTTTGGCATTTTCGTTACTCGAATCCTTAGGTCAGTCGGCGAGTCATCTTGAAAGTTACTGCGCGCCGCCTGGGCTGCGTTGCGCGGTACTCACTTCCTCGCCGTACTACCTGTACTGTCTCGTCGTTGCGTTCCGGGCGCCTTGCCCAGACCGCGCTCGCTACACTCTCAAGACGACTCGTTACTGTCGTTTGGCCATGGCTTCGATGAAACGGTCGAACAGCGGCGCGACGTCATGCGGCCCCGGGCTCGCTTCGGGGTGACCCTGGAAGCTGAAGGCAACCTTGTCGGTGCGCTCGATGCCCTGCAGGGTGCCATCGAACAGCGACTTGTGTGTCGCACGCACATTGGCCGGCAGACTCGCTTCGTCCACGGCAAAGCCATGGTTCTGACTGGTGATCATCACCACACCGGTCTTCAGATCCTGAACCGGGTGGTTCGCACCGTGGTGGCCGTTGGGCATCTTCACGGTCGTGGCGCCGGAGGCGAGCGCCAGCAACTGGTGACCAAGGCAGATGCCGAACACCGGAATGTCGGTTTCGAGCACTTGCTGGATCGCCTTGATCGCGTAGTCGCACGGCTCGGGGTCACCCGGACCGTTGGCCAGGAAGATACCGTCCGGATTGAGCGCCAGGGCCTCGCTGGCAGGCGTCTGTGCCGGAAGCACGGTGACGCGGCAACCGCGGGCGACCAGCATGCGCAGGATGTTGTACTTCACGCCGTAATCGAAGGCGACGACATGGTAGGGCAGCTCGCTGGCGGGAATTTCTGCATGGCCGTCATCCTTCAGGCACCAGACACTGGAGCGCCACTCGTAACGCTCCTTGACGCTGACTTCCTTCGCCAGATCCATGCCCTTGAGGCCGGGGAAGCTGCGCGCCAGCTCCAGCGCTTTCTCTTCGGTCGCATCGCTACCAGCCAGGATGCAGCCGTTCTGCGCACCCTTCTCACGCAGGATACGGGTCAGGCGACGAGTATCGATGCCGGCGATGGCAACGGTGCCATTGGCCTTGAGGTAGTCAGGCAGGGATTGCTTGTCGCGCCAGTTGCTGGAAATCAACGGCAGATCGCGAATAACCAGACCCGCAGCCCAGACTTTCCAGGACTCGGCATCCTCCGGCGTGGTACCGGTGTTGCCGACATGAGGATAGGTCAGGGTTACGATCTGCTTGGCGTAGGAAGGATCGGTGAGGATTTCCTGATAGCCGGTCATGGCGGTGTTGAACACCACCTCACCAATGGTTTGCCCATCGGCGCCGATGGATTCGCCGCGAAAGATGCTGCCATCGGCAAGAGCCAGAATGGCTGGCGTAAGGGCTGGCTTAGTCAAGAGACCTCCCGTAGATCAAGGCTGGAGCAGACGCAGATTGTAAAAAAGCGGGATGACGTGTGAAGGTCATCCCGCTTTTTGTTTGATTCATTTCTGCGCAACTTTTAGTGGACACACTAAAGCGGGAAGCTTACATAAAACTGCCTTTCGGGTCCAGCCAAAATAGCCGGCAAACGCACTCGAACGGGGCGCGACGCTGCCAGCCGACGCAGCGAATCATTTCAGACCGAGCACATCCTGCATGTCGTAAAGACCTGCTGGCTTCTCGTCCAGCCATAGCGCGGCACGCACGGCGCCCTTGGCGAAGGTCATGCGGCTGGAGGCCTTGTGGGTGATTTCCACGCGCTCACCATCGGCGGCGAACAACACTGTGTGATCACCGACCACGTCGCCGGCACGGACGGTAGCGAAGCCGATGGTGTCGCGCTGACGCGCACCGGTTTGCCCCTCACGCCCATATACCGCAACCTTCTGAAGGTCACGCCCGAGCGCCTCGGCGACGACTTCACCCATGCGCAGTGCGGTACCAGAAGGCGCGTCCACCTTGTGCCGGTGATGCGCTTCGATGATCTCGATATCCACGTCGTCACCTAATACCCGCGCTGCCGTATCCAGCAGCTTGAGGCACAGATTGACGCCAACACTGAAGTTGGCGGCAAAGACGATCGGAATGTCCCTGGCCGCCGCAACGAGACGCTCTTTCTCGTCAGGCGAGAACCCGGTGGTACCGATCACCATCGCCTTGCCGGCGCGCCGGCAGACTTCCAGATTCTTCAGGGTCACCGAAGGATGGGTGAAATCGATCAGTACGTCGAACTCATCAATGGCCCTGACGAGCTCACCGGTCAGCGGCACACCCAGACGACCGATGGCTGCCAGCTCGCCGGCATCGGCACCCACCAGAGTGCTGTCCGGACGATCGATGGCCGCCGTCAGTCCGGCGGCACCACTGGTCTGCTGTACCGCCTCGATCAAGGTCTTGCCCATACGCCCGGCGGCGCCGGTCACTGCAATACGTCGCATCAATTCAGCTCCAGGCTGCAGGCTTCAAGCGAAGGACGCAGGCACGAAGCCTGTCATCCTCCACCCATAGCCCCTTGTCATACATCACCGAAAAAACGCTTCACACCTTCGAACCAGCCACTGGCCTTGGGGGAATGCGAGTTGTCACCCTGCAGCGTGCCGCGAAACTCCTCGAGCATCTCACGCTGACGCTTGCTCAGGTTGACCGGCGTCTCCACCGCGACCCGACACAGCAGATCGCCCGCCGCACCACCGCGCACCGGCGCGACCCCCTTGCCACGCAAGCGGAACTGCTTGCCGGTCTGGGTACCCTCAGGAATCTTCAGCTTGACGCGGCCATCCAGCGTCGGCACTTCCAGCTCGCCACCCAACGCGGCATCGGCAAAGCTGATAGGCACTTCGCAATACAAATGTTTGCCATCGCGCTGGAAGATCGCGTGCTCGCGCACATTGACCACCACANNGCCGGGCCACCCTGAGTGCCCGCCTCACCTTCGCCAGACAGACGAATGCGATCACCGGTATCGACACCCGGCGGCACCTTGACCGAGAGTGTCTTCTGCTCCTCCACGCGCCCCTGCCCATGGCAGCTGCCGCACGGATCGGAAATCATCTTGCCACTGCCGTGGCAACGAGGACAGGTCTGCTGCACCGAGAAGAAGCCCTGCTGCATGCGCACCTGGCCGATACCCCCGCAGGTGGTACAGGTAACCGGACTCGTGCCCTTCTTCGCGCCGGAACCATCGCAGGTCTTGCACTCGACCAGGGTCGGCACGCGAATGGTCACGGTGGTGCCGCGCACTGCCTCTTCGAGATCGAGTTCGAGCGTGTAGCGCAGATCGCTGCCACGCTGTGCGCCGCCACGGCCGCCGCCTCGGCCGCCACTGAAGAAATCGCTGAACACGTCGCCGAAGATATCGGAGAAGTTCGCACCACCGTAACCGGCACCGGCCGCGCCAGCACCCATCTGCGGATCGACACCGGCGTGGCCGTACTGATCGTAGGCAGCCCGTTTGCTCGGATCGGAGAGTACTTCGTAGGCCTCGTTGGCCTCCTTGAAGGCGTCTTCAGCCGCCTTGTCCCCCGGATTGCGGTCCGGGTGATGCTTCATCGCAAGGCGCCGGTAAGCTTTTTTCAGCTCTGCCTCGCTGACGCCGCGCTCGACGCCCAGCACCTCATAAAAATCGCGTTTGGCCATAACTATCCTGAACCCTCAAATTCATGCCTTCCAGACACGCCGACGCGGGAGCAAGCCCCCGCGCAGCGGTCGGGCCCGCCCGAACGAAGTCGGGACGGGCTGGAGCGGAAGCAAGCCAGGGCTTACTTGTTGTCCTTGACCTCTTCGAACTCGGCGTCGACCACGTCGTCGCCCGGCTTGCCCTGCTCATCTGGCGACTGACCTTCACCAGCCTGTGCCTGCTCGGCGTACATCTTCTGCGCGACCGGGGTTGAAGCCTGGGAAACCGCCGCGATCTTCGCTTCGATTTCGGCCTTGTCGTCGCCCTTGATGGCCACTTCCAGCTCGCCAAGCGCCTTCTCGATGGCCGCCTTGTCATCTTCGCTGGCCTTGTCGCCGGCTTCGGTGAGCATCTTGCGGGTGGCGTGCACCAGCTGGTCGCCCTGGTTACGTGCGGTGGCCAACTCCTCGAACTTCCGGTCTTCCTCGGCATTCGCCTCGGCATCGCGGACCATCTGCTCGATTTCCTCCTCGGACAGACCCGAGTTGGCCTTGATCACGATGGATTGCTGCTTGCCAGTGGCCTTGTCCTTGGCGGACACGTGCAGGATGCCGTTGGCGTCGATGTCGAAGGTGACCTCGATCTGCGGCATGCCACGCGGTGCCGGCGGGATCTCGGCCAGGTCGAAGCGACCCAGCGACTTGTTGCCGGTCGCCTGCTTACGCTCACCCTGCAGCACGTGAATGGTCACCGCGCTCTGATTGTCGTCGGCAGTGGAGAACACCTGCGACTTCTTGGTGGGGATAGTGGTGTTCTTCTCGATCAACGGAGTCATTACGCCACCCAGGGTTTCGATACCCAGCGTCAGCGGCGATACGTCGAGCAGCAGCACGTCCTTCACGTCACCGGCCAGCACGGCACCCTGGATGGCAGCACCCATTGCGACGGCTTCGTCCGGGTTGACGTCCTTGCGCGCTTCCTTGCCGAAGAACTCAGCGACCTTCTGCTGAACCAGCGGCATACGGGTCTGGCCACCGACCAGGATCACGTCGTCGATCTTCGAAACGTCGACGCCGGCATCCTTCAGCGCAATACGGCAAGGCTCGATGGTGCGCTGCACCAGATCCTCGACCAGCGCTTCCAGCTTGGCCCGGGAAATCTTCACGTTCAGGTGCTTCGGACCAGACGCGTCAGCGGTGATGTACGGCAGGTTGACGTCGGTCTGCTGGCTGGAGGACAGCTCGATCTTGGCCTTCTCTGCTGCTTCCTTCAGGCGCTGCATCGCCAGCGGATCACCCTTGAGGTTCATGCCGGTTTCTTTTTTGAACTCGTCGACGAGGTAGTCGATCAGGCGGATGTCGAAATCCTCACCACCGAGGAAGGTGTCACCGTTGGTGGCCAATACTTCGAATTGATGCTCGCCATCGACTTCGGCGATCTCGATCACCGACACGTCGAAGGTGCCGCCACCCAGGTCATAGACGATCACGGTGTGGTCGCCCTTGGCCTTGTCCATACCGTATGCCAGCGCAGCCGCGGTCGGCTCGTTGATGATGCGCTTGACGTCCAGACCGGCGATACGACCGGCATCCTTGGTGGCCTGACGCTGGCTGTCGTTGAAGTAGGCCGGAACGGTGATCACCGCCTCGGTCACCGGCTCACCGAGGTAGTCCTCGGCGGTCTTCTTCATCTTCTTCAGGATTTCAGCGGAGATCTGCGGCGGCGCCATCTTCTGGCCATTCACCTCGACCCAGGCGTCGCTGTTGTCTGCCTTGACGATCTTGTAAGGGACCATCTGAATGTCTTTCTGCACGACGTCTTCGTCAAAGCGACGACCGATCAGACGCTTTACCGCATACAGGGTGTTGTGCGGGTTGGTCACTGCCTGGCGCTTGGCCGACTGACCAACCAGGATTTCGCCGTCGTTGGCGTACGCGATGATCGACGGAGTGGTACGGCCGCCTTCGGCATTTTCAATTACCTTGGCCTTGCCGTTTTCCAGAATCGAGACGCAGGAGTTGGTGGTTCCTAGGTCGATACCGATGATCTTGCCCATTTAATTCGCTCTCCAAATTTCGATTGGTCCGCGCCTGTTTTACCGGCTGCGGGTAACACAAAAACGCTTGGCTACCAGATTGGGGTCGGTAACCGGATTTCAAGCCTTCTCATCAATCGAAGGCGGCACATCGGCAGGCGCCTTGCTGACGACGACCATCGCCGGACGCAGCAGGCGACCGTTGAGCAGGTAACCTTTCTGGAACACCTTGAGCACGCTGCCCGGCTCGACATGGGTGCTTTCTTCCATGGCCATGGCCTGGTGATGCTCAGGATTGAACGGCTCGCCATGCGGATCGAGCTGCTCGAGCTGGTGACGCGCCAGCGTGTCCTGAAGCAGCTTGAGGGTCAGCTCGACGCCCTCACGCATGGGCTTGACCGCCTCGTCATCAGCACTGGACAGCTCAAGGCCACGCTCGAGACTGTCGGCAACGGCAAGCAGATCACCGGCAAACTTTTCCAGGGCGAACTTGTGCGCCTTTTCCACATCCTGCTCGGCGCGCCGGCGGATGTTCTGCAGCTCAGCCGCAACGCGCAGTGACTGGTCCTGCGCAGCGGCCAGCTGCTCTTCCAGCGACTGCACGCGGGCGGCCAGATCCTCGGCTACGTCCGCTTCCGAATGCTCGGGCGCTTCCGGGTTCTGGTTATCCAGGTTCTGCTCGTCGGCCATAGGTCCTCCTCTCTATACGATCAGCGGGCAGCAAACCCGCGCTAGTGCCGCTATATGGGGGCGCGAAAACAGGCTTCAAGGGCGGAAAGCGAAGAGCGCCCAGCGAAATGACGAGCAACCGCACATTCATCCTTCAACGCTTGTAGCGCCCAGGAAAACCACTGTATAAATAGCCAGCCACGCAAAATCGGGAGCCCTTGCCATGCTGGTTCATCTATCGGTCCACAACTACGCCATCGTCGAGCACCTCGACCTCGAGCTGAAACGCGGCATGAGCGTCATCAGCGGAGAAACCGGCGCAGGCAAGTCGATCATGCTCGATGCCCTCGGCCTGACGTTGGGCGACCGGGCCGACAGCAGCGTGGTGCGCATCGGCGCCGACAAGGCCGACATTCTTGCCAGCTTCGACCTGGACGATATTCCCGACGCCCGCGCCTGGCTCGCCGAGCGCGACATGGACCATGACGGGCCCTGCATCCTGCGCCGCGTCATCACCGCCGAAGGTCGTTCCCGCGGCTACATCAACGGCACCCCTTGTCCGCAGGGCGACCTCAAGTCGCTGGGCGAGCTGCTTATCGATATCCACAGCCAGCATGAGCATCAATCCCTGCTGAAGACCGACACCCATCGGCGCCTGCTCGATGAGTACAGCGGCAACCAGGAGCTGGCGCGACAGGTCCAGCTGGCCGCCCAGCGCTGGCGGCAGACGCGACAGACCCTGGAACGCCTGAGCAACAGTGGCGACGAACAGCGCGCACGCCACCAATTGCTCAGCTACCAGCTGGAAGAGCTGGAGAACCTGGCGCTGGGTGAGAACGAACTGGAGCAACTCGAGCGCGAACACAAGAACCTGGCCAACGCTGAGCAGTTGCTCGGCGCCTGCCGCCAGGTCATGGAGCTGTGCAGCGAGAGCGATGCCGGCAACGTGCTGTCGGCACTGACCAGCAGCCTGCAGCGTCTGAGCGCCTTCCAGAGCCAACCTCAAGCCCTGAGCGAAGCAGTCAATCTGCTGGCGAGCGCGCAGATTCAGGTCGAAGAGGCGATCGGCGAGCTGAACCGCTTCGTCGATCACTTCGACGCCGATCCGGAGCGCCAGCAGATGCTGGAAGAGCGGCTGGATACCATCTACACCCTCGCTCGCAAGCACCGCGTGCAACCGACCGAACTGCCCAACCTGCACCAGCAGCTGCTGGAGGAGCTAGAAGGGCTGAACGCCGACGACGAAGCAGTCGAGCGCCTCGGTGAAGAACTGGCGGCCTACGCTCGGCACTACGAAGAAAAAGCCGGCGAACTCAGCCGCATGCGCCAGGCCGCGGCCGAACAACTGGCCAGCGCTGTCGAGGTAGAGATTCAAAGACTGGGTATGCCAGGCGGCAGATTCAGCGTGCAACTCAAGCCTGCAGCCGAAGGCGAACTGATGCCCTACGGCCTGGAGCAGGTCGAGTTCCTGGTCAGCGCCAACCCGGGCCAGCCCCTGCGCGCCCTGGCCAAGGTCGCATCCGGGGGTGAACTATCACGCATCAGCCTGGCGATTCAGGTGATCACCGCGCAGACATCCCGCGTACCGACGCTGGTGTTCGATGAAGTCGACGTGGGTATCGGCGGCCCCACTGCGGAGATCGTTGGCCAGCTACTGCGCCGCCTCGGCGAGCGCGGCCAGGTGCTGACCGTCACCCACCTGCCGCAGGTCGCCGCCTGCGCCAACAATCAGTTTCTGGTCAGCAAGGCCGAATCGCGAGGCACCACGCGCTCCAGCATCGAACCGCTGGATGCCTCGGCCCGCGTCGAGGAAATCGCGCGGATGCTGGGTGGCATGAAGCTCACCGCCACCACCCGCGAGCACGCGCGCGAAATGCTGGAAGGATTCGGGCAGACCGCCCCTTAAGTCCGGCGCCGCGAGCGCGGCATCGACTCCCCCATCGCGCCAGCAACATGCAAAAAGCCCCTTCAAACTGAAGGGGCTTTATTTTTCGGGTAAGCGGCCGGACCAGCCGGCCACTTGCCTGCCAAGCCGACTTAACGGCCCTTGAGGCAGCTACCGCAGATGCCGTACAGCACCATCGCGTGGCTTTCCAACGCGAAGGAGTTGTCCTTGGCAATCTTCTGCTGGCGCTTTTCGATTTCCGGATCCGAGAACTCGACAACCTTGCCGCAGTTGGTGCAGATCAGGTGGTCATGGTGGTCGCCGTCGTTCAGCTCGAAAACGGCCTTGCCGCTGTCGAACTGGCTGCGCGCCAGGATGCCGGCCTGCTCGAACTGCGTCAGCACGCGGTAGACCGTAGCCAGGCCGATTTCGACGTTTTCGCCAATGAGGGCGCGGTAGACGTCTTCGGCGCTCAGGTGCCGTTCACCCGATTTGCGGAAAATATCAAGAATCTTCAGGCGAGGAAAAGTCGCCTTCAAACCCATGTTTTTCAGTTCGCTTTGGTCGCTCATGGTGTAATCGCTCTCCGTCCGCGTTGGCATGGGCAAGGACTGGGGTCACCGCAAGCCGGCTCGCCGAATTCATGCCGCCTCGCGGAACTATCCTTATGAAACCTTTATGATAACGGTTTTGCTTGCTTCCAAATAATAGGGGCGCGTAGTGTCCATGTTTGCACGTATTCCCTCCCGCTCTCTGAAGACCGGTTTGGCTGTCGCCGCCCTGGCTGTCGCCTTGGCTGGCTGCACCTCGAATAAATGGGGCTTCCCGTACAAAGCTCCGGTCCAGCAGGGTAACTGGATCACGCAGGAACAGGTAGCACTGCTCCAGCCCGGCATGACCCGCGAACAAGTCCGCTTCGCGCTCGGCAGCCCCACGCTCACCAGCGTGCTGCACGCCAACCGCTGGGACTACCCGTACTACTTCAAGCCGGGTTACGGCGCCTCGCAAGAGCGCAAGTTCACCGTCTGGTTTGAAAACGACCGCCTCGTGCGCTGGGAAGGCGACAAACAGCCTGACCTGCAGCCTTATCAGATCAACACCCCGAGCGCTATCGCCGACGAAAAGACCGACAAGCGTCTGGACCAGGACGAAGAGCGCATCAAGCAAGAGCAGGACGAGCAGAAGCGCGACGCCGATGCGCCCGTCAGCCCGCTCAACCAATACCCTGGCCAACCGGGCAACGCGCCCGAGCCGCTGCGTTAAACCGAAGGACAATTTATGCGTATTGCTATCGCCGGCGCCAACGGCCGCATGGGCCAGATGCTGATCGAGGCCATCCTGAAGGCCGACGGCCTGGAACTGGCAGTTGCGCTGGACGCCCCGAGCTCCGCTTCGTTGGGCCGCGACGCCGGCGCCACGCTGGGCAAGCAGACGGGCGTGGCCATTACCGACGACCTGGATGCCCTGGCCGGCGCCGATTGCCTGATCGACTTCACCCGTCCCGAAGGCACGCTCAAGCACCTGCAAGCCTGCGTCAAGCACGGCGTGAAGGCCGTCATCGGCACCACGGGCTTTGACGACAATGGCCGCGCCGCGATCGAAGTCGCCGCACAAAAGACCGCCATCGTGTTCGCCCCCAACATGAGCGTGGGCGTCAACGCCACGCTCAAGCTGCTGGACATGGCGGCCCGCATCCTGAATGCCGGCTATGACGTCGAAGTGTTCGAAGCGCATCACCGCAACAAGGTGGACGCACCGTCGGGTACTGCGCTCAAGATGGGCGAAACGATTGCGTCCGCCTGGGACGTCGCTCTGCCCGACGTCGCCACCTGGAGCCGCCACGGCGACACCGGCGTGCGCAAACCCGGCACCATCGGCTTTTCAGTGCTGCGTGGTGGCGACATTGTGGGCGATCACACCGTGTCGTTCTGCGGCATCGGCGAGCGCATCGAGATCACGCACCGCTCGTCCAGCCGGGCCACCTACGCAGAAGGCGCGCTGCGCGCGGCGCGTTTCCTCGACGGCAAGACCAACGGACTCTACGACATGCAGTCGGTGCTGGGTCTCTGATCCGATCCTCGGCACAAAAAAGCAAAGGACCCCTCGGGGTCCTTTTTTCATGCTCGTCTCGGTTTGGCAGGGTGTCAGACACCGTCTGCGCCATCTCCGCCTGTTCGGCCGCCGGGTCACACCACGACAGGTTCCGGTTCCAGCCGCACGCCATAACGGTCAGCCACGGCGTCTTGCACTGCCCGGGCCAGGCCCATGATGTCCGCGGCGGTGGCGCCGCCGCGATTGATCAGCACGAGCGCCTGGCGATCATGCACGCCAGCCGCGCCCAGCGCCTTGCCCTTCCAGCCGCATTGGTCGATCAGCCAGCCGGCGGCCAGCTTGTAGCGGCCGTCGGGCTGCGCATACGAGACCAGGCCGGGAAAGCGCGCCGCCAGGGCATCGCGCTGCGCAGCCGGCACGATCGGATTCTTGAAGAAGCTGCCAGCATTGCCGGTGATGGCGGGGTCAGGCAGCTTGGCTCGCCGGATCTCGCAGACCGCCTCGAACACGTCGCGCGCGCTGGGCGAGCCGTTCGACAGCCGCTCATGGCGTTGCAGATCCGGATATTCCAGCACCGGCCGCCAGGGGCGCGGCAAAGCGAAGCGCACGCTTACGATGATCCAGCGACCGGGCTCGTCGTGCTTGAACGTGCTGTCGCGGTATGAAAACCGGCAATCGGCCGCCTGCATTTCCACGAAGCGCGCCTTGCGCACGTCCCACGCCGTCAGACCATGAAAGCGCTCCTGCAGCTCGACGCCGTAGGCCCCGATGTTCTGCACGGGCGAGGCGCCCACGGTGCCGGGGATCAACGCCAGGTTTTCCAGGCCGTTCCACCCCTGCGTCACGCACGCCGACACGAAATCATGCCAGTTCTCGCCGCCGGCAGCTTCGACGATCCATGCGTCCGGCCGCGCTTCCACAAGGCGCACGCCCTGAAAAGCCACGCGTGCGACCATACCCGGCACGCGCTCTGGCAGCACCACGTTGCTGCCGCCGCCCAGCACCAGGAGCGAAGGCGCCGATTGCGCGAGCGCCGACAAAGCAGGCAATTGCGCCGGATCACGCAGCGCGACGAACGCGTCGGCCCGGGATGCGAGTCCCAGCGTATTGAGACGAGTGAGGTCCTGCTCGGCTGGAAACAACGAATCGGGCGCGGGTCCGGCTAAGGAATTTGACATGGGTGCTACGTGGTGTGCTATAGTTTCTGTCTTCGCTCAGTTTACTTGATTGAGTGCTTGACCCGATTTGACTCTCAAATCACAGCCAGCAAGACCGGCCTGGGACAAGCTCAAAAAATCGTGCTAGACTGCGCGCCTTCTGATCGATAACCAAGTTGATCAGAGTGAATAAGAAAAGCGGTTCTGAGCAGTTTGCGGAACCAATGCGGGAGTAGCTCAGTTGGTAGAGCGCAACCTTGCCAAGGTTGAGGTCGCGAGTTCGAGACTCGTCTCCCGCTCCAGATTTTGATGTGCAGCTTTTTGTCGATGCTGCAGATCGTTGAAAGCAAGGGCCGAAAGGCCCTTTTTTCATGCCTGAAAGCCAGGCCTTGCAGCACACGCCGGCCGACTTGATGGATGAAAAATTTAATGTATACTCTCGCCTCGCTGATCGGATAGCCGCCGGAATCCTAGAGATCCAAACGGGCCATCAGCGACGAGAGAAGTCGCAAATGCGGCAGTAGAAAATGCGGGAGTAGCTCAGTTGGTAGAGCGCAACCTTGCCAAGGTTGAGGTCGCGAGTTCGAGACTCGTCTCCCGCTCCACGAATCTACGTGGGCACGGACCAACGTCCACAGTTCATTGAAGAAAGGCCGAAAACTTTGTTTTCGGCCTTTTTTTCTTCCATCGCCGTCCACTGGCCTGCGCCTGCATCCGCGCAGTACTACGCCATTCAAGCGGCTTTTCTGATTAATCTGATTCCGCGATTACATCCTCAATGAAATGATTCCGGCGTCGCCCGACAGTCGGCATTTCGCCCGGCGCCGGGTTATCGGCTGCGCTTGATGACATCAGGCTCCGATGCAGATAAACCAAAAGCCGGAAACAGGGATGCATTCAAAATTGGTCCGCCTTCTACAACGCCTGCGCGATACCCGCAGCGGCAATGTCTTCCATGCAGCATCAATCACAAAGCCACATAAAGTCGTTGGCTTTCGCTTCGTCATATCGTTCTTGCTGGCGTTTCTTCTGTGTATTGCTGCGCCGACGTATGCGGCGCCCACGGCCGAGCCTGCCCGAGCAAAACCCGCCAAGCCGCTGACCTTCAAAGAAGCGCTTAGCGCCGAACTGGAAATCCTGCGCAATCCCATGGTCAAGATGATCCTAGATCGCGGCGGGAGCATTGGTGACGGGAAGCTGCTGGAAGTGATCGATCAGGCCCAGCAGGCGGGCAAAGCGGGCGAGCTGCCAGATGTTGTGATCGCTCGGCTCGAGGTCTGGCGAAAAGAGCGCGCGATAGAGGAGGCTTACCGTAAGGCGCCATGGGTTCACGGGCCGGCCCGCGTTGCAATCAAGGGGCCTGTCTATTTGCAGGTGCCCAAAGGATTCAAGTATCTGGCGCCGGAGGCAGTTGAATTGCTGCCGCACGGCTACAAGACGCTTTCATCTCGTGCATTGGTGAGCAACGATGACGACACCTTTGCCGCATTCGTCATGGTATCCGAACCCGGGCACTTCACACCCGGGCAACTGGCGCTGAATGCCGACAGCATCCTCCACAGAATTCAAGACAAATTCACCAACCCTCTGAGAAACGCCACAGGGTTCATGGACATTCAGCACGGCATTGTCGCCAAGCCAGAATGGATAGATCCCCCGCATTTCGACAACGAGCGGCACGTGGTGTCTTGGTCGTACACCGAGCCTCGACCAACGTCACCACGCATGTTCGCGGTCCGTCTTGGCAAGACGTGGGCTGCGGAATTTCAAGTGATCTCGCCAGGAGATTCAGATACGGAAACACCGATCATGCGCGCACAAAAAGTGGCGGCGGCAATCGAGTTTTCGCCCGGCGAGGATTATGACGACGCAGACACCCGAACACCGAAAGCCGCGATGTCAATGATCGATGTGATCGGAGGGCAGGAATTCAAATTCATACCCTACATCGCGCCGCAGCCAAGCACCTGGGAGACCATCAAGTCCCCATTGCTCCGGGTCGCGCCCCTATTGCTTTTGATCATTGCCCTAATCCTGCAAGCCATGCGTTCTCAGAAGAAAGAATGAAATCTTGCTGAAGCCCAAGACCTCCGCGCGAATTGCAAACCCGCCAAAAAGCATGTACACTCGCTGTCTTTGGTGAACAGCCCCTAGCGGTCAGCACCAAAGACAGCAGCAAAAGCGGTATCAATGCAGTACCCATGCAGTACCCCCGCGGGAGTAGCTCAGTTGGTAGAGCGCAACCTTGCCAAGGTTGAGGTCGCGAGTTCGAGACTCGTCTCCCGCTCCAAATACAAAGAGGAAGCATCGGCCAACACCGCGCTTCCTTTTTTCTTGCAAGTGCTGGCGCAATGGCAGAGTGGTTATGCAGCGGATTGCAAATCCGTGTACGTCGGTTCGATTCCGGCTTGCGCCTCCAGCATCTTTTCTCCCCTCCCCAGCATCTCGTTACCCATCCCTACGCCCGGTCAGCCGGATGATTGTTATGGTGACCCCGTTTTCATTTGAACGATGAGTCCATGCACAACATCCCGGTATCGAAGCCGCGCCGCCATGCTGGCCCCGTCCGCCGCCGCGCCACGTTCCTGACCTTTTCCGCCGCCGCGTTGATTTCGCTTTCGCCCTTTGCCGCAGAGGCACACGACAAGCACCATCACCACCGCCACAAGGGCGGCGAGTACAAAGAAAAGTATTGGGATGGCGCCTGCAAGGTTGAACGCAAGTGGAAGCGCAACGGCGACTACAGCGAAAAGCGCAAATGCCGTGACGACTATGCTTATGGCTACGCGCCGCAACCCGTGGCGGTGCCCGTGATGCCGGTGCAACCTGGCATCGTCATCTCGCCCACGATCGTCATCCGCCCGTAAAACCATGGACCAATCGGTGAAGGACGCCCTCGCCCGCTGGCCGAATGTGCCGGCCGTCTTCGGCTGGCTGTCGCTGGATGCGCGCGGACGCTGGCGTCTTCATCCGCAAGGCCAGGCCAATGACGGTGGGCCGGGCGAGCCAATCACCAATACGCAGATCCTGGAATTCATCAGCCGCAATTACGAGCGCGATGACGCGGGCCGCTGGTTCTTCCAGAACGGACCGCAGCGGGTGTTCGTGCGGCTGGACGCGGCGCCCTTTGTGCTGCGGCTTGCCGATGACAACCACGGCCTAATCACGCACACGGACGCGCCCGTCGACGCGGTCAGCGCGTGGTGGCTGGATGATGAAGGCCAGCTCTACGCATCGACGCCGCTGGGCGCCGGCATCGTGCTGGACCGCGATCTGCAGCCGCTGCTGGAAATGATGCGGACGCAAGCCGGCACACCCCTGCTGGATGCGTTGGCCGAACTGGCGCGAGGCGATTCCATGACAGCCGTCTGGCCCGACGTGTACGCGGCTGCGCCGCTGCACGCGACCGCGCAGGCGGATATCGCCGCGCGCCTCGCATTCGACCCCGCCCCGCGCGCCGCCGCGGCCTGACGGGTCAGCGCAAACTCAGAACATCCCGTTGCTGTTCGCGGCCTTCTCGGGAATGGGTTGCACGGCATCCCAATGCTCGACGATCTTGCCGCCTTCGAGGCGAAAGATGTCAATGATGGCGTTGCCGCGCGTGCCCGGCTCACGCACCGCATGAACATGCAGAATGACGTAATCGCCGTCGGTGAAGACGCGTTTGATCTCGCTATGCGACGCAGGATATTTGTCGCGCAGGAACGCAATGAATTGCCGGAAGCCTTCGGGGCCATCCGCCGCGTTCGGATTGTGCTGCACATAGCGTTCACCCACGTACCTGAGCGCGGCATCTGCGTCTTTCTGGTTCAGCCCTTTTTCATAGAACGCCAGCACGGCCGCCTTGTTGGCGGCTTCCTGTTCGGGGGTGGCTTGCGCGGCGCAGGCCAGGACGGAAAGCAGCAGTGCGGTAAACGCGCGCATGAACACAGGCCGTGACATATCGACTCCGGTAATAAGTGAAAAAGGGCGAGGCCATTCTATGGCCCCGCCCTCGCGCAGGCCACGTCCGGCCCGGTTAACAGTTTGATGCGCGGAGCGCTCAGCAGTGTGATGCGCGTAACGCTCGGCAGTTTGATGCCGCCATCGCTCAGCGTCGGCCGCTCTTGACCAGCGCGAACTTTCCGTCGCCGAGCAGCGCCAGCACGGCAGCCGCCACGGTCAGGAAAATCGGGTATTCCCAGCCGCCGCCCGGATTGCCAAAACCCCAGCCATTGCCGAAGTGGACCGTCGACGCCACAAAGAGCTGCACCACGGCAATTGCAGCCACCCAGCGCGGCACCACGCCCAGGATCAGCAGGATGCCGCCGGCCACTTCGAAGAACGTGACGGGATAGGCCAGCCAGCTCGCGAAACCGATCTTGGCGAAGAACTGGGCAGTGCCGGGGAGCGTGAACACCAGCAGCTTGGTCAGCCCATGGGCCAGGAACATCACGCCCAGCGCCACGCGCAAGAGCAGCGCGGCATACGGCGCGGTACGGGAATCAATCATTGCAGTCGTCCTTGTGCAGAAAAGCGGATCGTCCGAAACAGGCAGATCCTTCATGGGCCGTATTCTTGCGATTCCAAAAACAAAGATAAACATGCAGAATTGCAAATTATTGTTCCTCAATAGGAAACAATCTTGGACACCCATACCGCCATGCAGACTTATGCCAAGGTCGTGGAACTGGGCTCATTCGCAGCGGCTGCCGACAAGATGGGCCAAGCGCGATCGGTGGTCACGCGGCAGATCGCCTATCTGGAGCAGAAATACGGGGTGCGTTTGCTGAATCGCACCACCCGCAAGCTCAGCATGACCGACGCCGGGCGCGCTTTCTATGAACGGGTCCGGCCCATTCTGGCGGAGGTAGCCGATCTGGAACTGTCGCTGCAGGCGGAAGGCCAGCGGCCCAGCGGGCGATTGCGGGTCAGCGCGCCCGTGTCCTTCGGCATCCTGCATCTGGGGCCGGCCATTGCCGAATACCTGCAGCGCTATCCGGATGTGGTGATCGACCTGGACCTGAACGACCGTGTGGTGGATCTGGTCGAGGACGGCTACGACGTTGCGGTGCGCATCGGCCCGCTGGTGGATTCGTCGCTGGTGGCCCGGCCCCTGGCGCCGCAGCAACTGCTGGTCTGCGCGGCGCCCTCGTACCTGAAGCGCCACGGCGCGCCCACCGTGCCTGAAGACCTGAAGCAGCATCGCTGCCTGCACTACGCCTACGCCAGCACGGGCAACGAGTGGCATTTCGAGAAGGACGGCGTGACGCATCTGGTGCGCGTGAACGCGGCGCTGCGGGCCAATAACGGCGACGTGCTGCGTACCGCCGCGCTGGCCGGCCACGGCATCATCCTGCAGCCGGAATTCCTGGTCGGAGACGACATACGCGCCGGAAGGCTGACCGCGCTGTTGACTGGATATGCCCATACGCCGATTTCCATGGTCGCCGTCTACCCGCATCGGCGCTTTTTGTCGCCCAAGGTGCGGTCGTTTGTCGAACACCTGGAAGCGCGGTTCGGCAGCCCCGCACCCACGCCTCCAGGTCGGCGCGCCACGACCCGCCGCAGCCGTTAGAATCGTACCCATGACCGCCAAATCGCCCCTCGAATACTTCCCCGCCCCGCGCCGTTCCCACTTTTGCAGCCAGTGCGGCTCTCCGGTCAACCGCCGCGTGCCGGAAGGCGACAACCGCGAGCGCGACATCTGCGACCACTGCGGGGCGATCCATTACCAGAACCCGCGGCTGGTGGTCGGCACCGTGCCCGTCTGGGAAAACCGCGTGCTGCTCTGCCTGCGCGCCATCGAGCCCCGCTACAACACGTGGACCCTGCCCGCCGGTTTCATGGAACTTGGCGAGAGCACGGCGCAAGGCGCGGCGCGTGAAACGCTGGAGGAATCCGGCGCCAAGATCCAGCTGGGCGACATCTACACGATCATCGACGTGCCGCAGATCGAGCAGGTGCACGTGTTTTACCTGGCGCAAGCGGTGGGTCCCGAACTGGACCCCGGCCCGGAAAGCCTGGAAGCGCGCTGGTACGACGAAGCCGAAATTCCCTGGGACGACCTGGCCTTTCGCACTGTCGCCAGCACCCTGCGCCTGTTCTTCGAGGACCGCAAACGCGGCACCTTCGGCCCGCATCACTACACCCTAGAATCGCACCGTTGAAACTGCCCTGGCTCGCCGCCGACACCCCGTTTCCTCCTGCCGAACTCGCGCTGACGGATCCGGACGGCCTCTTGGCCGCGGGCGCGGACCTGTCGCCGGAACGCCTGACCCAGGCCTACTCCAACGGCATCTTTCCGTGGTACTCGGAAGGCGAGCCCGTGCTCTGGTGGAGTCCCGATCCGCGCATGGTGCTGCCTGTGAAGGACTTCGCGCCATCGCACTCGCTGCGCAAGCTGCTCCGCCAGATCGCTGCCCGGGAATACGAGGCCAAGCCCAGCGTGCAGGTGCGGGTGGACATCGCGTTTCCGCAGGTCATGGCAGCCTGCGCCGCGCCGCGCGACGGCCAACCCGGCACGTGGATCACCGCTGCGATGCAGGAGGCCTACAGGCAATGGCATGAGGCCGGCGTCGTGCACAGCATCGAAACCTGGATCGACGGCGAATTGGCCGGCGGACTGTACGGCATCAGTCTGGGACGGATGTTCTTCGGTGAATCCATGTTCACCCGCGTCCCAAACGCATCGAAGATCGCGCTGGCACATCTGGTTCGCTACCTGGATGAACAGGGTGTGGAATGGATCGACTGCCAGCAGCAGACGCGCCATCTGGCCAGCATGGGCGCTGCCCCCGTGCCTCGGGAACGCTTTCTGCGGCATATTCGACAAGCCACACAACAGCCCGGTATTCCTTGGTCGCGCGGCCGGCTGGACACGCGCGGACAGCTGCATCCGGATACACCCGAGGGGACGGATTGCAGCCCGAGTTAAGCGTTAATATGGAGCCACTCCCGTCCCGGGTTTGACGCCTTCACGCGGGATATCCGATACGCCAGCTCCCATGAGCCAGCTCCAATGAGCCAGCTGAAAGAACTTCCCTTCTCCACGCTGCAGTTTTACGCAACCGCCCCCTACCCTTGCAGCTATCTGCCGGGTCGCCAGGCCCGGTCGCAGGTCGCCGCACCCGGGCATCTGATCAACGCGGGCACGTATTCCCAACTGGTGGAACAAGGCTTTCGCCGAAGCGGGCTTTTTACCTACCGTCCCCATTGCGATAGCTGCCAGGCCTGCATTCCCGTGCGCGTGGATACAGCGAGCTTCGCCCCCAACCGCAGCCAGCGCCGCGCATGGCGCGACCATCAGCATCTGCAGTCGTTCGTGGCGGAGCTGGCGTGGTCGCCCGAACACTACCGGCTCTATACCCGCTACCAGCAGGGCCGGCATCCGGGCGGTGGCATGGACGAAGACAGCCGCACGCAATACGCGCAGTTCCTGCTGACCAGCCGCGTCAACACCCGGCTGGTCGAGTTCCGCAATGCCCAGGGCGTCCTGGTGATGGTCTCCATCATCGACGTGCTGGACGACGGCCTGTCCTCGGTCTACACGTTCTATGACCCGGACATCGCCGACGGCCTGGGCACGTACAGCATTCTCTGGCAGGTCGAACAGTGCCGCGCGCTGAACCTGCCATGGCTTTATCTCGGTTACTGGATCGCGGATAGCCGCAAGATGTCCTACAAGTCCGCCTTCCGTCCGGCGCAGTTCCTGGTCGACGGGGAATGGCGCGACAGTCCCGAGCGCCCGCCCGTCTGAATCCGCCGCGGCGTCGTCTGCAATCGGCGGGGACGGATCAAATCGCTCTACAATCCCGGCCCATGTCTATCCTCTTCCACGCCTACCCCCTGGCCCGCCCGGCGCTATTCGCCATGGACGCGGAAACCGCCCACGAAGTCACCTTGTCGGGCCTGCAACGCGCCTATGAATGCGGCGCCACGCGCAAGCTCATGCATGCGCAGCCCAAGGCGCCCTGCACGCTGATGGGGATGCAGTTGGCCAACCCGATCGGGCTGGCCGCCGGCCTGGACAAGAACGGCGCCTATATTGACGCGCTGGGCAACCTGGGTTTTGGCTTCATCGAGGTCGGCACGGTCACGCCGCGCGCGCAGCCCGGCAATCCCAAGCCCCGCATGTTCCGCCTGCCACGCGCAAATGCGCTGATCAACCGACTGGGCTTCAACAACCAGGGGCTGGACGCATTTCTGGCTAACGTGCAGCGCAGCACGTGGCGCAAGCAAGGCGGGATCCTGGGCCTGAACATCGGCAAGAATGCGGACACGCCCATTGAACGGGCCGCCGACGACTATCTGATCGGCCTGGACGGCGTATATCCGCACGCAGACTATGTCACCGTGAATATCTCGTCGCCCAACACCAAGAACCTGCGCGCGCTGCAAAGCGGCGACGAGCTTTCCGCCCTGTTGGCGCAGTTGGCCGACAAGCGCCGCGCCCTGGAAGACCAGCACCAGCGCCGAGTCCCGATGGCGGTGAAGATCGCGCCGGACCTGACGCAGGAAGAGATCGACGCCATCGCCGAGATCCTGCCGCGGCATGGCATCGATGGCGTCATCGCCACCAACACCACGCTGTCGCGCGAGGCGGTGAAGGGCCAGGCCCACTCGGACGAGGCGGGCGGCCTGTCCGGCGCGCCTGTGCATCAACTGTCGCTGGCGGTGATCCGCCGTCTGAAGGAACGACTGGGCAATAGCCTTGCCATCATCGGCGTGGGCGGCGTGCTGTCCGGCCGGGAAGCCCGCGAAAAGATGGAAGCCGGCGCCGATGCGGTGCAGCTCTACACGGGCCTCATCTACCGCGGCCCCGGGCTGGTCGGCGAATGCGTGCGCGCCGTGGCGTCTCGCTGACCGGCAATAAGACAATAAACGCAGGCAAAAAAAGGGGCCACCCTGTGGGTGGCCCTAATTCCAGCTCTGCTCTGTCACTCAACAGTACTACATTACTGCGCTTTGCGCAGCACCGAGCGTCAAATACTTAGGCGCTGCGGCGGCTGCGGCCGGCAACCTTGGTGGCGGCATCGGCGGCGTCCGTGGCGGCCTTGAAGGTCGCGTTGGCGGCGGCGTTCAGGTTCGACTCGGCGACTTCAGCGGCCTGCTTGGCGGCCTTGGTCATCGAATCGTAGGCGCTGGTCGCGGTGGCCAGCGAGGACTTGATCAAGGCGACGGCGCTTTCGGAACCGGTCGGGGCGTTCTTGGAGAACTGGTCGACGGCTTCGCTCAGCTGTTGCTGGCTTTCGGCGATCTGTTCTTCGGTCAGCTTGACCAGGCTGCCTTGCACGCCGGCAACGATGTCATACACATGCTTGGTGTAGGCCAGGGCCTTTTCGGCGCCCGGTTGCAGCAGACCCGTGGCGAAAGCGGCGGCTTCCTGCGGATCCTTGACTTCAGCGGCTTGCTGCGACTTCTGGGCGACTTCGTCCAGGGTGGCCTTCACGACCTTCAGGTTCAGTTCGACCAGCTTTTCGAAGCCGGCGAAGACGGCGGTCTGGGCAGCCACGATGGTGTTGATGCTGGCCTTTTGACGGTCCAGAACTTGTTGCGGAATTGCGCTCATAGAATGCTCCTCTCAGGGTAGCCGGAGGCTGTCCGGCAGTAAGGATGGTTGTCTGCGACGAAATAAGAAACGTGCGCGGAAACTGGTACTACAAGCTACCGCCGGCCCGTTTGATGCACTGCACAATTGCCATTCTAGACTCGGTAAAAAACTTGTCAAGCGGTTTTTGTGCGGCGCAACAAGTGTTTGCACTTTAACGGTGCGCGCCCGTCTGCCGGGGCTTGATTCTGCGCAACGAATTCCCGGAACTCGGGAAATACCGGACATGACGCGGTATCAATTCTTTTCTACACTGTTTTCACGCTGATGACAGATAAATACCAATGACATGTCAGCGATTGATAACTAATCGCAGCAAGCAAAACCCTGCAATCGGAGACTTCATGACCTTCATCCCCCGCACGCTTTCGGCCCTGCTCGCGGCTGGTGCCCTGTTTGCGGCCGGCGCCGCAAACGCGGAATATCCGGAACGCCCCATCAACATGGTAGTGCCGTTCGCGGCAGGCGGCCCCACGGACAACGTGGCCCGCTCCCTCGCGGAAGCCATGCGCCCGAGCCTGGGCCAGACGGTCGTGGTCGAAAACAAGGGCGGCGCCGGCGGCACCATCGGCACCACCCAGGTCGCCCGTGCCCAACCCGACGGCTATTCGATCCTGCTGATGCATGCCGGCTTCTCGACCGCCCCTTCGCTGTACAAGAATCCGGGGTACGACCCCTTCACGAGCTTCGAGCCGGTCGGCCTGGTGGTCGACGTGCCGATGACCATCGTCGCCCGATCGGACTTCCCGCCCAATACCATCGCCGAGCTGGCCGACTACGTCAAAAAGAACAAGGACAAGGTCTCGCTCGCCAACGCCGGCATCGGCGCCGCCAGCCACTTGTGCGGCACGATGCTGGTCGAAGCCCTGGGCGTGCAACTGCTGACCATCCCGTACAAGGGCACCGCCCCCGCCATGAACGACCTGCTGGGCAAGCAGGTCGACCTGATGTGCGACCAGACCACCAACACCACGCAGCAGATCGAAGGCGGCAAGGTGAAGGCCTATGCCGTGACCAGCCTGAAGCGCGTTCCCACGCTGCCCAAGCTGCCGACCATGGACGAGTCCGGCTACAAGGGCTTCGAAGTGGGTATCTGGCATGGCATGTGGGTGCCGAAGGGCACGCCCAAGCCGGTCGTGGACAAGCTCGTCAAGAGCCTGCAGGCCGGCCTGGCCGATCCCAAGTTCCAGGAGCGCATGAAGCAACTGGGCGCAACCGTGCTGACCTCGGAAGCCAACCCCGACGCGCTGACCGCCAAGGTCAAGCAGCAGGTTCCGCAGTGGGCCGAGCTGTTCAAGAAGGCCGGAATCGAAAAGCAATAAATCCGTCTCAAGAGGCCGCCCGCTCCGGCGGCGCCTCTTGCGGCATCGGTCTAAAAAAGAAGCCCCCACACGGGGGCTTTCTGTTTTGGTGGGACCGCAGCTACGGCCGCATGGCTTCGGCCGCGAGTCCCAACCCGTTGAAGCCCGAGGACACGGAGGGTTCGTAGCCCAGCGCTTCGGAAATGCTGGCGGCGGTTTCGACCAGCGCCTTGATCCAGTCGTCCTGCAGCCGCTCGGCCGGCGCCGAGATCGACAGCCCCGCCACCAGCTTGCCGGTGTCGTCGAAGATGCCGGCGGCGATGCAGCGTACGCCCAGCTCAAGCTCTTCGTTGTCGCGGGCGTATCCGTGCCGGCGCACCAGGGCCAGTTCGCGTTCCAGTTTGTCCAGATCGGTCAGGCTGTTGCGCGTATGGCCGGCCAGCCCGGTGCGCAGCGCGTAGGCGCGCACCTGGCGGGTGTCGCCGGTGGAAAGAAACAGTTTGCCAGTCGACGTCAGGTGCAGCGGCGCGCGGCCGCCGATGGCCCGCACCACCTGCATGCCGGAACGTTCGCTCCAGGCACGGTCGATGTAGACGATTTCGTCGCCCTGCTGGACGGACAGATTGATGGTCTGCCCCGTCAGCTTGTGAAGCGACCGCATGGCGGGAATGGCGGCCTCGCGCACGTTCAGGCGCCCCTTGACCAGCGATCCCAGCTCCAGCAGGCGCATGCCAAGCTGATACAGCCCGTTGTCGACACGCTCGACATAGCGGCCGACGACCAGATCATTCAGGATGCGATGGGCGGTGGAGGCGTGCAGTCCGGTGGTGGCCGACAGCTCTTTGAGCGTTACGGGGTCCGGTTGCGCGGCCAAGGCGTCGAGCAGGCGCATCGCGCGTTCGATGACTTGAATGGCGATCGGATGGGCGGAAGCGCCTTCAGTTTCGGCGTCCAGCGGATTGCGAGGGGTGGGAAGACGGGCCATGGAATTTTGGGCTGGCGCCGCCACGCAAGACACGCGTTGCGGCAATGCAGCAAACAGTTCTTATCCCGTATTGTGAAATTTACCGGCCGGTTTGGCAAATGGTATTTGAGCAGCCGGCGCCACCGGCGGTCCCCGCCGGCATGCAAATCAGGCCGCCGCCGGGGGCGCCAGCTTGCCGCCCAGGCGCAGGACTTCGGCGCGCAGGAATTCCAGCGCCGCTGCGGCGGCCTCGGGCTCGCCCTTCACGCCCAGCTCAATGTGGGGGGTGCCGCCCGCCTCGCCGACGCTGGGCAGACTGAACGCGCGGACGTCAGGCCAACGACTCTCCACAGCAACCATCGAGGGCGTGATGCGCGATTCCGGCATGCTGAAAACCAGGAAGGAATGCTCGACATGGGCGCGAACATGCTGCAGCGCACGATAGCGCGTGTCGAGTGTCCATTCCAGCATTGGCCACGCCATGACCGGAAAGCCCGGCACGAAGGTGTGGTCCTTGATGAAGAAGCCGGGAATGCGGTTGTACGGATTGGGGACGATCTCGCAGCCTTCGGGGAACATGCCCATCTGCAGCCGCTGCTGGTTTTCCGGCGCGCTCATGTCGGCGGTGCCCTGCCCCTTTTCCGCCATTTCGCGCGTGCGCAATTCGATGGCCTCCTCGGCTTCGGGATGCAGTGCCAGCGGCAGGCCAAGCGCAGCGGCCGCGGCTTGGCGGGGGTGGGCGNNGGGTGTGGTCGTCGGGCGTGCCGCCGATGCCGCCACACGACAACACGACGTCGCCACTGGCGAAGCTGCGCTTGTAGGCGTCGACCAGACGGTCGCGCTCGTCAGGCAGGAATTCGGCCCAGCTCAGGTGCATGCCGCGCGCGCCCAGCATTTCGACGATCTTGGAAAAATGCTTGTCCTGGCGCCGTCCCGACAGGATTTCATCGCCAACGATGATGAGGCCGATACGGCGGGCGGTGGATTCTGCAGCCATGTCCGATTCCATTGATAAGAAAAGACGCCGATCAGACGTCGATGACGCGGTCCTGCCGCAGGCGCTTGAGGGCTTCCAGGCCGTAGTGCGCGTAGACCAGCGCGGAAAACACCGGCAGGATAATCCACGCGGGCGGCAGCAGGTTCAGCAGCGAACAAATCAGACCGATGGTCCAGAAGCCGCCGTTGTTGCGTTCGAGGATGAGTTTGCGTTCGTCGGGGCTGGCGTGTTCGACGATCGCGTCGACGCGCATCATCCGCGAAAACGCGAAGGCCCACCAGAAGATGGACAGCACGATGGCCATGGGCGGCACCAGCCACAAGGGCAGCGTCAGCACCCAACCCGCAGCGAAGGCCGCAGACACCCACACCGCGTTCCACACGCTGACCGCCGTGGAAAACTTGCCTCGGCGGCCCACGGTGGCGTATTCGCGCTGGCCGACATGGCGCAGCACCAGCGGCATGACGAAGACGGCGGCGATCGCCAGTCCCAGGATGCCGGACACGGGCAGCAGGATGGCCGCGGCGATGACCGGGATCAGCCAGATCTTGAGCGAGAACAGGCCGACCGCGACTAACCATTGGTCGACGCGATTGACGACGTCCCATTGCGACACCTCGGTGCGCAGCCAGTCGGTCAGGGGTGTCCAGAAAAACCACAGCAGCAGGATGGCGCCAACGAGCGCAATGAGAAATGGCAGCAGCACCGCGAACAGCATGGTCGGGTGGCACTGCGACACGAGCGCGCGCTTGAACGCCTGCCCCACGCTTGCGGCGCCCGCGCCGGCGCCGGACAGGCGGCCGTTCCCGGGAGGGGGAGGATCAGTACGCAAAACGGTCATGGCAATCAAGATAAGGGGATGAACGACCCGGGTATGATAGTCAAACACGCCCCGATCCGCTCACATGTCACTGCTTACCCCCGGTACCGATCTTGCCCCGCTGCGCGCGCGGCTGCGCGCCACGCCCAACACCTGGCTCATCGCCTGTTTCTGCGCCGCGTGGTGCGACACCTGCGAAGAATACAAGCCCAAATTGCAGGCCTTGGCCAGCGCATTGCCGCAACACGTCTTCGCCTGGGTCGACATCGAGGATCACGCTGAATTGCTCGGCGACGTGGACGTCGAGAACTTCCCCACGCTGCTGGTGCAAATCGGCGATCGCGTCGTGTTCTACGGCCCCATGCTGCCGCATATCGGCCACCTGGAGCGCCTGCTGGAAAGCCTGAACGAAGACAGCGCGGCCGTGAATGCCGCCCTGCCTGACTTGCCCCGGATGCTGGCCGCCTGACATCGCCGCGCGCCCAACAAAAAACCCGCGACGCCTGAAGGCCTTGCGGGTTTTTTTGCGGCCGGCGACCGGCCACCTGCGATGGGTGCGGTCAGGGCTTGCGGCTGCCGCCGAGCAGAACGGCCAGCTGGCGCTTGGGCGCCGACGACGACGAGGCATTGCTGCGCGAATCCTGTTCTTCGGCAGGCGTGGCAGGCGACGAGGGTTCGTACGGCTTGAGGAAGAAGTCGTCCACCGGTTGACGCGAGCCGCCGGAATGGTGGCTGGAGCGGCGGTCGGACGAACGGCCACGGTCGCCGCGGCTTTCGCGGCCGCCCTCGCGGCCTTCGCGCGAATGCGAGCCGCCGTCGCTGCGGCGATGGCTGCGGGCGATCAGATCGGCCGGCACGTCGAGCGTGCCACGCGGCACTTCGCGCTTGATGAGCTTTTCGATGTCGAGCAGGAAACGCTCTTCATCGGCGGTGAACAGGGCAATGGCTTCGCCCGACGCACCCGCGCGGCCCGTGCGGCCGATGCGGTGCACGTAGTCTTCGGCGTTGTACGGCAGGTCGTAGTTGATGACGCAAGGCACGCCAGCCACGTCAAGCCCGCGCGCCGCCACGTCGGTCGCGACCAGCACTTCGAGCTCGCCCGCCTTGAAGGCTTCCAGGGCCTTCATGCGGTCAGCCTGGGTCTTGTCGCCGTGGATCGATTCGGCCTTGACGCCGTCGCGTTCGAGGTCGCGCGCCAGGCGCGCGGTGCCGATCTTGGTGTTCGAGAAAACGATGACCTGATTCAGCCCGCGGGACTTCACCAGATGCACGACGGCGGCGCGCTTGGCGTCGCTGGTCATCTTGTAGGCGATCTGGGTGATGGTCGTAGCGGTGGCGTTGCGCGCGGCCACTTCGATTTCGACCGGATGGTTCAGATACGAACGGCCCAGCTTGCGGATTTCGTTGCTGAACGTGGCCGAGAACAGCAGACCCTGACGCTGCGCGGGCAGCAGTCGGATGATGCGTTCCAGGTCGGGCAGGAAACCCATGTCGAGCATCCGGTCCGCTTCGTCCAGCACCAGGATGCCGACCTGACTGAGGTTCACGTTCTTTTGCTCGACGTGGTCGAGCAGGCGGCCCGGCGTGGCGACCAGCACCTCGCAACCACGGCGCAGCGCTTCTTTCTGCGGACCGATATCCACACCACCGAACACGACAGCCGAACGCAGCGGCGTTTTCTTGCTGTAGCGTTTGACGCTCTCGAAGACCTGGTCGGCCAGCTCACGCGTGGGCGCCAGGATCAGCGCGCGCACCGGATGCCGGGCGGGCGAGGCGCTGGTATTGGCCAGCGGCATCAGGCGATGCAGGATCGGCACCGTGAACGCCGCCGTCTTGCCGGTGCCGGTCTGGGCGGCGCCCATGACGTCGCGGCCCGACACCACCACGGGAATGGCTTGCGCCTGGATGGGCGTGGGGGTGGTGTAGCCGGTTTCGGCGATGGACTGCAACAACAGGGGGTGCAATCCGAAATCGTCGAACGTCGGCGCGGGTGCGTCAGCGGTGGGTGCTACGGTTTGAGTGGATTCAGTCATCAGGGTTAGGCAAGTACCGGGACCAGTGAAAAAGAACAAAACGAGAGTGCTGCACGCACTGCACTACATAAGCATCGGGGCAACCATGCTGGATTCGATACTTATGTGGGCAGTACCAGGCCCGGATTGCTGTGGATTGATGAATTTTAGCGCAGCCGCCTTACCACACGGTCAAACGGTCCGTTTGGGGGCCGGGCAACCACCCGATCGGCGCGCGTTTCGAGGCAAATAAAGCCCGAAAAGCGTCCACTAGATGGACAAAGCGCGTAAAGCGTGCGACCGTCAGCTGGCCAGCCAGCGCAGTCCCCACAGCACCAGCATGCCGACCACGATCACGAGCACCGCGCTGCGGGTGCGCAGAAACACCAGAATGGCGACCAGCCCGGCGACGAGTTTGTAGTCGAAGACCGGACCGAGACCGGCCTTCCAGGGCAGCAGATCGGGGACCACGATGGCCGTGAGGGCAGCGGCAGGCGCGTACCGCAACGCGCGGCGCACATTGTCGGACAGGGGAATGTAGTCGCCAAACAGCATGAACCCCGCGCGCGTCAATACGCTGCACAGCGCAAGCAGAAGGATGGCCGAATAGACGTAGAGTTCCCAGGACCAATTTGTCATGGACGCGCCTTGAAGAAGCGTTCAGCCCACATGCCGGCAATGACGCCGGAGATGACCGCCGCAGCCAAACCGAGGCGCAAGGGCATGGCCTGCCCCACCCATGCAACAACGCCGGCCGCCAGCATGGACACCAGCATCGGTTTGGAACTGGCCAGCGGCACGGTGATGGCCAGCAGCGCCAGCACGGCGGCGAAATCCAGGGACCAATCCGTGGGCACCTGCGCGCCCAGGTAGATGCCCACGATCGACGAGGACTGCCACACCAGCCAGCCTGGCACGATGGAACCCAAAAAGAACCAGAGCTGCTCGCGGGTGCCGCGTTCGACCGAGTCGCCAAAACGGGGCATGAACAGCACGAAGCCCATGTCGGTCGTGAAATAGCCAAGCCCAAGCCGCTTGGGCCAGGACAGATGGCGGAAGTACGGCTGCAGGGCCGCGCCAAAAATGATGAAGCGCAGGTTCACGACGCAGCCGGCAGCAAAGATCAGCCACAGCGGCGCGCCGGCGGCAATGAGGGGCAAAGAGGTGAGCTGGGCCGAGCCTGCGTACAGCAGCAGCGTCATGGCGAGCGCCATGGATTCGGTCAGACCGGACTTGACCATCGCCACGCCGGTCACCAGGCCCCAGGTCGCGGTCGCAATCAGGGCAGGCACGATGGCGTGGACGCCGGCACGGAAGGCGGTCACGCGTTCCTGGCGGACCAGGACTGGGTCTTCGGATTCAGGAAGCGCGGATTCAGAGGACAACGGCTGGCCCCTGGCGATTCAGGCAGGACGACATGGATACTCGATGGGAATGAACTGCGCGAATAGGCCCGTATTGTAACCTCGCTGCTTGATACAATAGCGCCCTCGAGATTCTTGGCCCCCATGGCCTGGCGCGCGGCGGCAGGTCTGGCGCGCACTGTGTGGAGAAGACCATGTCGATGGCTGACCGCGACGGTTTCATCTGGTATGACGGCAAGCTCGTCCCATGGCGAGACGCGACGACGCATGTCCTGACGCATTCGCTGCACTACGGGCTGTCCGTCTTCGAAGGCGTGCGCGCCTACCGCTCCACCCTCGGCACCGCCATCTTCCGCCTCGAAGACCACACCAACCGGCTCTTCAATTCGGCGCACATCTACCAGATCCCCATGCCGTTCGATCGCGACACGATCAACGAAGCCCAGCGGCTGGTCGTGCGCGAAAACCAGCTTGAATCCGGCTACCTGCGCCCCCTCGTGTTCTACGGCCCTGAAAAAATGGGCGTGTCGCCCAAGGGCGCGCGGGTGCACGTGGCCATCGCGGCGTGGCCCTGGGGCGCTTATCTTGGCGAAGCAGCGCTTTCTGACGGCATCCGCGTGAAGGTGTCGTCGTTTGCGCGCCAGCACGTGAATGTCACGATGCCGCGCGCCAAGGTCGCCACGACCTACGCCAATTCCATCCTGGCCAACACCGAAGCGCTGCAGGACGGCTACGACGAGGCCCTGCTGCTGGACACCGACGGGTTCGTGGCCGAAGGCTCCGGCGAAAATCTTTTTCTGGTGAAGGACGGGGTGCTCTGCGAGCCCGAGATCGCTTCCGCGCTGACCGGCATCACCCGCTCGACCATTCACGCACTGGCGGCCGACCACGGCCTGCGCGTGGTCACCAAGCGGCTAACGCGCGACGACGTCTACATCGCGGACGAGGCGTTCTTCACCGGCACGGCCGCCGAAGTCACGCCGATTCGCGAGGTCGACAACCGCCAGATCGGCTCGGGCCGGCGCGGTCCGGTCACCGAACTATTGCAGAACGCGTTTTTTGACGTGGTGAATGGCCGCAACCCGAAGTACCATCACTGGCTAAGTAAAGTCTGAAGTCTGATTCGCGCGGTTTAGCCAAGCAAAGACCGCATCATTGTTTCAACCTGCCGTATATCGGTTCTTTTTTCAGGAATATCCATGACCGCTGCTGCCCCGGCCGCCGTCTCCCGCGCTAACGAAGTCATCGAGGTCGGCGCCGAAGACCTTCCCGTTTTCTGTCCCGGCCCCAAGGCCCCGCTCTGGAGCATGCACCCCCGCGTCTTCCTGGACGTGGCTCGCACCGGTTCCGCAAGCTGCGCCTACTGTGGCGCCGAGTACCGCCTGAAAGCCGGCACGGTGCTGCACGGCCACCACTGAGCCACACCGCCCCATAACACGCTTAACCGTTTCAGCAGCCATGTTCGCCACGCCCGAAGAAGCAGAACACGCGTTCTACGAAGCCCTTGAGCAGGCGGACGCTGTCCGCCTGATGCAGGTCTGGGCCGACGACGAGGAAGTCGTATGCATCCATCCGGGCGGCCTGCGCGTCGTCGGTCATTCGGCGGTGCACGAGTCCTGGCAACAGGTGCTGTCCAACGGTCCGCTGCATGTGCGCCCGCTGCGTCCGCTCGTCATGCTAAGCATGATGTGCGCGGTGCACGTGCTGGTCGAACAGGTGGCGGTGCGCACGCGAGAGGGCACGCAGTTCGCCAACTGCTACGCAACCAACATCTACCACAAGGGCCCCACCGGCTGGCGCATGGTCATGCACCACGCCTCGCAGGCGCCTACTGAAGCCGGGGTGCTCGACCTGCACGATGTGCCCGACATGCTTCATTGAACCGGGTGGATTCCCAGTTGGCCGCTGCTCGTCTTGATACAACGCCCTGCCCCGTCCCTCCCTGGCTTCCCGGGGGCGACAGCCAGACGGTTTACGCCGCCCTGTTCGCGCAGTATCACCGCATTGCGTTCGTGCGCGATCGCGTCGACACACCCGACACCGACTTCGTCGACTTCGACTGGACCGGCCCCGGACTGTTTCCGCACAAGGCCGCCGATGGCGCGCCGGTAAGCGGCCAACGTCCGGTCGGCAACGGCAAGACCGCCGCGGCGCGCTGGATGACGGACGCCGACTGGAAGTCGCTGCCGCAAACGCCCGACACCCCTGCCCTGATCCTGTTCCACGGCCTGGAAGGCGGCAGCAACAGCCGCTATGCACAGTCCGTCGCGCATTATTTCCGGGCGCGCGGCTGGATCGTGGTCATCGCGCACTTCCGCGGTTGCTCGGGCGTGCCCAACCGGCTGGCCCGCGCGTATTACTCGGGAGACTCGGCCGAAGTCGGTTTCCTGCTGAACACCGTGCGCCAGCGCATTCCGCACGCGCGCTGGCACGCCGTCGGCGTATCCCTGGGCGGCAACGCGCTGCTGAAGTACCTGGGGGAACACCAGGAAGACACCACGTGGCTGACCGCCTGCGCCGGCGTGTCGGCGCCGCTGGATCTGGTCGCCTGCGGCAAGACGCTATCGACCGGCATCTTCAACCGGCGCGTGTACACCGCGCACTTCCTGAAGACGCTCAAGCACAAGGTTCTGGAGAAGGCGCATCGCTTCCCGGGTTCCATCGACGTCATGCGGATCGCGCACGCGCACGATCTGCGCGAGTTCGACGATACCTACACCGCGCCGATGCACGGTTTTCGCAATGCGCTGGACTACTGGACGCGCGCATCCAGCAAGCCCTGGCTGCCAAAGATCGCCGTACCGACACTGGTGCTGAACGCGCGCAACGATCCGTTCATCCCTGCCGCTTCACTGCCCAAGCCTGACGACTGCGCGCCGGGCATCCTGCTGCACCAGCCTTCCGATGGCGGACACGCCGGCTTTCCGACGGGCAGCTTTCCAGGGCATTTGAACTGGCTGCCTCAGCGGCTGGGCCGGTTCTTCGAAACAGGCCTGTGAGCGTGCGGCCGGGCGACCGCAAGTCGCCCGTCAGCCCGACTTGAAGCGCTCGAGCAGCCGGCGCTCTTCGGCCAGCTTGTCCTTCACTTCCTTGATCTGCACGTCGATCTGCGACTGTTCGTAGAAGTCCTTGGACAGGCCGCGCGCCTGTTGCAACTGCGATTCCGCAGCAGCGTACGCGCCAGTCATGACGTAGTAGCGCGCCAGGTCGCGGCGCGCCTGCACGGGCTTGCCGTTGCGCTCTTCGCTTTGCGCCAGCATCTGGTAAAGGCTGGGCTCGTCGCTGCCCCACTGCTTGATCTTGGCGCGCAGATAATCCTGCGCCTCGGCATGCCGGCCATTGCCCTGCAGGGCCTGCGCATACGCGATGCCCAGCGCGCGATGCTCCGGATAGCGTTTCGTGCCGGCCTGGGCCAGCGACAGCGCCTGCGGGTAATCCTTGCGCGCCAGCGCGATGTCCACGCCCAGCTTCGCCAACTGAGCCGAACTGCGGCCATCGGCGGATGCCAGATTCCAGTAGCGTTCCGCTTCGGCAAGATTGTTGCGCTGATAGTTCTGCAAAGACAGGCCGTAATAGGCAGCGGACTGCCGCACGCCCGAGAGGGCCTGCGCTTCGTCCTGCAATTGCTGCCCGGCGGTGCGCAGGCCGACCGTATCGCGGCCCTGCACTACGCGCATCTTGGCGCGGATGTACCAGAAGTCTTCGCTGTCCAGATGACGCGTTGCCGGCAGCGCGCGGGCACGGTTCTGCACGTCGGACATACGCTCGATCGACAGCGGGTGGGTGCTGGCCCACGAGCCGCCGCCGGCGCCTTCGTTCAGGCGCGACGCGTTCATCAGCCGTGCGAACATCTGCGACATGCCGTCGGCGTCGTAGCCGGCCTTGGTCAGCATCTGCAGCCCCGCGCGATCGGCCTCGCGTTCGGCGTCGCGCGAAAAACCCAGCTGCCGGTTGATGGCCGCCGCCTGACCGAAGGCGGCCACGCCCATCGACAGGTTGCCGCCGCCACCGGCCAGCGCGGCGAGCAGCGCGCCCGCCAGGCTGGCCAGCATGAGCATGCCGTTCTGATTCTGCTGGGTCATCCCGCGCGCAATGTGGCGCTGCACGACGTGACCGATTTCGTGGGCGACCACGGCCGCAAGCTCGGACTCGCTGGCCGACGACACGATCAGACCTGTGTTGATCCCGATAAAGCCGCCTGGCATCGCAAACGCGTTGATCTCGGGATCGCGCACGCCGAACATCTCGACTTCGGGCACGCCCCCCGGCGCAAACTGCGCCAGCTTTCGCCCCATCGTCGTGAGGTATTGGCTGAGTTCGGAGTCGTCGATATAAGTGGGGTCGCGGCGTCCCTGCGCCATGATGGCTTCGCCCAGCGTGCGTTCCAGCATGGGCGACAGGTCGGACGAGGAGGCGGCGCCCATCGAAGGCAACCCGACGGGCTGCGCCCATGCAGTGACGGGCGCAACGGGAATGGCGAGCGCCGCGCATAGGCTCGCGATCGCGCCCCGTTTCGCAATCGAGCAAATGGATGGCATTTTCCTGCTGTTCATAAGCCTATGATAGCGATGAGCTTAAAATGTTTCATCGAATCCTCAACGAGGTCTCAATGCGTCCCGTCCGTAAAGCCGTTTTCCCTGTCGCCGGCATGGGCACACGCTTCCTGCCCGCCACCAAGGCGATGCCCAAGGAAATGCTGCCCGTGGTCGACAAGCCCCTGATTCAGTACGCGGTGGAAGAAGCCGTAGCCGCTGGCATCACCGATCTCATCTTCGTAACCGGCCGCAACAAGCGCGCCATCGAAGACCATTTCGATTCCGCGCCCGAGCTGGAAACCGATCTGGAAAGCAAGGGCAAACACGAACTCCTGGCGATGGTGCGGGGCATTCTACCCGCGCACGTCAATTGCCTCTATATCCGCCAGTCGGCCCCGCTGGGCCTGGGCCACGCCGTGCTGTCGGCCGCGCCGGCCGTGGGTGACGAGCCCTTTGCCGTGCTGCTTGCCGACGATCTGATCGACGCCGATACACCCGCCATGAAGCAACTGGTCGACGTGGCCGTGGCGCGCAACGCCAGCGTGCTCGGCGTGCAGGATGTGCCCCGCGCCGACACGCGCAAATACGGCATCGTGGCGACCCACCCGGGCGAGACACCCGCGGACGGCCGCACCGAGCGCGTCACGCACATCGTCGAAAAGCCCGATCCCGAAGCTGCGCCGTCGACACTGGCCGTTGTGGGCCGCTATGTGCTGGAAGCCGCGATCTTCGACCATCTGCGCTCGACCAAGATGGGTGCGGGCAATGAGATCCAGTTGACCGACGGCATCGCGTCGCTGATGCGCGAGCGTCAGGTCTACGCGCACCGCTTCGATGGCGTGCGCTACGACTGCGGCAACAAGGCGGGCATGTTCCAGGCCACCGTGGCGCTGGGCAGGAAATATCACGGCCTGCTGCCGGAATGACCGGCGCGGCCCGACGGGAATGCGCCAATCAGCGTGGCATTCCCGGTTGGGCTTACGAAGATAGCGCCGCGCCGGATTTGGCGCGGGCGCGAGCATCGCGGTCCGCCTTGCGCAACCGCCCCTTGGCGGAAAGCCGCATCAGCGTTCCCAACGCCACCATCAGACCGATCACTTCCACCAGCGCGGCGGGTATCCACATCGTCAGGCCGCCGATCGTCTGATCGGTCTGGGCCGACATGGCGATGGCCCGGCCGCACAGTTCGAAGAGCGGGTAGATGTCGCTTTCCGTGAAGGCGATGACGGCGCCCGCGACCATCTGCGGCAGCATGGTCGCGACGGGCGAGATCACCCGCCCGCCGGGCGACATGGCCGCGGGGGGCGCGGGACGGCGATCAAGGATCAGATTCCAGTACATGAAGCCGCTGATCACGACCGACCAGTTCATGAGCCGGTACAGGCGCCAATCCAGCATCGAATAGAACTGCACCGACGGGATCAGCCAGACCAGCACGAGGAACACGAAGAGGGCCGGCACGAAAATCTTGTTGGTCAGCACCGCCACCGTGGCGCGGCCCGCGCCCGTGCGCAGGAAATCACGCAGCCGCACGCGCCAACGCATCGGCAGGCCCGCCCGCATCACCTGCCCCGGAAAGGCGGCCATGACGAGCAGCGGTCCAAGATGATGCAGGACCAGATGCTGGATGCGATGGATGAAGAACATGCGCTCGGCGTAATAGTCGAGGCGGGTATGCAGGGACAGGTACAGCAGGACCACCCCTGTCCAGAAAAGAATGCTTCGCGCGCGCGTGACGTGATGGACCCGCTGGCCGCGTACGAACAGCACGATGGCCACCAGAAAGGAAGCCACCAGTGTGGGAGAGAACTCCCAGGGTACGAGCCATTCGAGACTATCCATGCGGGCCATCCGAGAAACGACGCGAAGACAAGGACCGGCGCGCCCGGCGCCGATCTCAGGCGATTGTAGTAGACCCCGCCGTTGTCCGCTGCCGGGCGCCGCAGGAGGCGGAATGCGTCAGAAGCGGTGCGACACGCCCGTGCCGATGCGCGTGGTGTGGGCGTTGCAGGGGTCGAATTGGTTGTCCAGCGTGTAGTTCGACGCGAAGCCGGCGAAGGCGTAGAGGGTCGTGCGCGGGGACAGGTCGTAGGTATAGCCCAGCGTCGCGACCTGCGCATTGCGCGCCGTCATGCCATTGGCCCAACGCCAGTCGGGTTTGGCCAGCGACCATTGCACCAGCACCGCGCCCGGCCCGGCGGGCACGCTGACGCCGACCAGCCAGGCATCGACCGTGCCGCCCTGCACGAAGGCCGCCGGCCCCAGTCCGGCGCCCAATCCATCCGGGTCGCCGCCGTCCAGTCCCACATAGCCGTTGCGCTGACGCGACCACGCCACCGACACCTTGGCCACGTCGAAGTCATACGAGGCGCCCACCTGCACCGCCTGAGGACGCCCTTCCGTCACCGCGTCCAGGCCAGCCAGGCGCAGTTGCTCCCATGTCGCCACGGCCAGCAACGGGCCTTCCTCATACTTCAGGCCGAGGCTGATCGCGCGAGTGTTCTGGTTGGTGCGGAAACGGCCCTGCCCATCGGCGTCGAAGGCGTATCCAACCCCGGCCTGGAATCCGCGCCACTGCGGCGAATACCAGTTCACCATGTTGCTGAACTGGTAGTTGTCGGACGCCTTGAAGGTGGCGCCCATGCCCATGTCCTTCCAGGAGGCGATCTCCAGCGCGTTGCCGTAGGTCTGGCCGACGGTGTATTGGCGGCCAAATCGCAGGTCGCCATAGTCCGCATGGGCCAGGCCGACCCAAGCGCCATAGTTGAAGAGCCGGCCGTCGTCGGCGGCGTTGCCGGTGGACGGGTCAAAGCCGCTTTCCAGCTGGAAGTTGGCGGCCCAACCGCCGCGCAGGTCTTCCGTCCCCTGCAGCCCCCAGAGCGAGTCCGTCAACCCGCCGTCCAGCAGGCCGCTGTGACTGCCCTGCCCCGACACGCGGGTCACGGCAACGCCGGCGTCCACGACGCCATAAAGTTGCAGTCCGGTCCCGACGTCCGCGGCCAGCGCGGTACAGGGCGGAATCAGGCCAGCCGTCGCCAATGCGGCGCAAAATGCAATTCTCATGATCTTTCCTTACGGCGGCGGCGGGTTACGCCCGCCGCGGGATACGCCCGCCGCGGGAAACGCCCGCCGCCGGTTGCATCAGCCTACTGCCAGCCGTAGCGGCGGACCCAAAAGCCCTTGAGCGCCTGCGTCAGCACGCAGTACCCGAGCAGGATGCCGACCAGCCAGGGGAAGTAGCTCCAGGGCAGCGCCTGCAGCTGGAAGTATTCCGCCAGCGGCGAGAACGGCAGCACCAGGCCCAGCGCGATCACCATCAGCGTCATGCCCATCAGCGGCCACGAGGCGCGGCTTTGCAGGAAGGGAATCCGGCGCGTGCGGATCATATGCACAATCAGCGTCTGCGACAACAGGCCTTCGACAAACCAGCCGGACTGAAAGAGCGTCTGGTGCTCGGGCGCATTGGCCTGGAACACGTACCACATGACCGCGTAGGTGGCGATATCGAAGATCGAGCTGATCGGGCCGAAGAACACCATAAAGCGGCCCAGGCCGTCCGGGTCCCAGCGCTGCGGCTGCTTCAACAGTTCCTCATCGACGTTGTCGAACGGGATTGCCGTCTGCGAAATGTCGTACATCAGGTTCTGCAGCAGCAAGTGGATGGGCAGCATTGGCAGAAACGGCAGGAAGGCGCTCGCGACCAGCACCGAAAACACGTTGCCAAAGTTCGAGCTGGCCGTCATCTTCAGGTACTTGAGCATGTTGCAGAAGGTCTTGCGGCCTTCGATAACGCCATCTTCCAGCACCATCAGGCTCTTTTCAAGCAGGATGATGTCGGCGGCCTCTTTCGAGATATCCACCGCCGAATCCACCGAAATGCCCACGTCCGCTGCCCGCAGCGCCGGTGCGTCGTTGATGCCATCGCCCATGAAGCCCACCGTGTTGCCCTGCGCGCGCAGGCTGCGGACGATGCGTTCCTTGTGAATGGGCGACAGGCGGGCGAACACGTTGGCTTCGCACACGGCGACGGCCAGTTCGTCGTCGTCCATCGCTTCGATCTCGGCGCCCAGGTACACCTTGCGCACGTCCAGCCCCACTTCGCGGCAGACCTTGCGCGTGACGAGTTCAACGTCGCCGGTCAGCACCTTGACCTCGATGCCCGAGTCCTTCAGCGCGGCCAGCGCGGGTCCCGTGGAATCCTTGGGCGGATCCAGGAACGCGATGTATCCCACCAGCACCAGATCGGATTCATCCGCGACGCCATAGGCCTGTTGCGTGGGCGGCAGCTCTTTGACGCCCACCGCGATGACGCGCAGGCCGTCGCGGTTCAGGCCGGCAGTCACGCGGCGGATATCGGCACGGCGGGCATCGGTCAGCGGATGCACCGCATTGCCCACGCGCAGTTGCGTGCAGGCCGACAGCATTTCCTCGAGCGCCCCCTTGCAGATCAGTTCGTGGTGGTCGCGGCCGTTCTCGGTCTCGTTCACCACGACGGACATGCGGCGGCGCGAAAAGTCGAACGGAATCTCGTCGATCTTGCGATAACGGCCCGCCAGATCCAGGCTGCGCGCGACTTCGGCATGCTCCAGCACCGCCACGTCCAGCAGGTTCTTTAGCCCCGTCTGGTAATAGCTGTTCAGGTACGCATACGCCAGCACGTCGTCGCTGGCCGCGCCATAGACGTCGGTGTGGCGCTCGAGCACGATGCGATCCTGCGTCAGGGTTCCGGTCTTGTCGGTGCACAGCACGTTCATCGCGCCCAGGTTCTGAATCGCGTCCAGGCGCTTGACGACCACCTTGCGCCGCGACATGCGCACGGCGCCCTTGGCGAGCGTCGCGGTAACGATCATGGGCAGCATTTCGGGCGTCAGTCCCACCGCGATGGCCAGCGCAAACAGCAGCGCCTCGAGCCAGTCGCCCTTGGTGAAACCGTTGATCAGCATCACCACCGGCGCCATGACGAGCATGAAGCGGATCAGGATCCAGCTCACGCGGTTGATGCCCTGCTGGAACTGCGTGGGCGCGCGCGAGGTCTGCGTGACGCGGCCCGCCAATTGGCCGAAGTACGTGTCCGAGCCGGTGGCCACCACCAGCGCGCTTCCCGCTCCGCTGACGACATTGGTGCCCATGAAAACCATGTTTTCCAGCTCAAGCGCATTGGCGGATTGCTCGCGCGGCGACATGTGCTTTTCAACGGGCAGCGATTCGCCCGTCAGCGCGGCTTGCGCAATAAAGAGGTCCTTGGCGTTGAGGATGCGGCAGTCTGCGGGGACCATGTCGCCAGCGGACAGCAGCACCACGTCACCGGGCACCAGGTCGGCCAGCGGCACTTCACGCTGTTGCGAGCCGGTGGCATGCAGGGCGGCGCCGAAGAAGCGGCGGCCATTGCCCGCGTCCGGCGACCCGGCGTCGCTGCGCAGCACCGTCGCGGTGTTGCGCACCATCGCCTTCAAGGCTTCGGCGGCGCGATTCGAGCGCTGCTCCTGCACGAAGCGCAGCACGGTCGAGATCACCACCATCGAGCCGATGATCGCGACCGCCGTCCAGGACTGTTCCTCGGGCGCGGCCATGCGTACGTCAGTCAGCCACGACAGCACGGCCAGCGCAGTCAGCAGCAGGTTGAACGGATTGCGGTAGGACAGCCACAGGTGGGCAGGCCAGGACAGCGGCTTTTCGTGGTCGACCTCGTTGGCGCCGTGGCGCTCGCGTGCAGCCAGCGCCTGGGTGTCGGACAGGCCGCCCCAACCGCTGCCGAACCGCTCGAACAGCGAATCGAAGCCCAGCCGGGACGTCTCGACCATGCGCTGGCTGGCGCGGCGGGCGGCCTCGGACGATGCCGCGGCGTGATCGCCGCCTTGCTCGAGGATGGGGGCGCGGCGAAAGTGCCGGCCGGTGCGGCGCAGACGCGCGGCGGAAGAAAAAAAGGACTTCAGGAAAGCAAACATGGGAGTGCTCCGCATTTATTAAAGTTGTTGCGGGAGACACGGACGACCCTGCCGCTGGCGGCCGCGCGCGGGCAGCAGCGGACCGCGGCTTTTCCGAGGAAATGCCGTGAGGCCGCCGCAAACGGGCGTGCGCAGGCGCCGGAACAATGTTGCCGGTGTCCGGATCGCGTCTATGGCGCGCCGGGTGCGGAAAACGGAAAGGGAGCGGGCTTTGGAATCGAGACCGGACGTTGAGACGCGCGTGGCGCGTGCTGGGCCGGGGATTCCGTGCTGCGGGTTCCGTACGGACCGGGATGTCTATCCGGCCAGTCGGCTCGCAGGGAGATGACGGGTCAGATAGGCATGCCGGAGCCGCGCACAGGGCGCAATCGAGGCTCTGGGTCTAAGGCGCTAGGCATGATTTCTCCTGGGTTGAATAAAAGGCGCGATCAGGCCATTGCAGCCTGCGCGCCGAAATGCACGTGGCGAACAGAAGGGTTGGCGCTCAGGCGGCGCGCTTGCGACATCAGTTCCGCCCGCAGTTCCGGGGGGCAATTGACGGTGATGCAAGCCGACGCGAGATCCGGATCCTGGCCTTGGTCGATCTGCACTTGCGCGACATCCAGGCCAGCGGCGCTGAAGTCAAGGCAGATCTGCTTGCGCAATGCGCCGAGCTCGCCTCGAGGACAGATCACCGTCAGCCGGGACGTGCCGCGGCGGCGGCCCAGGGCGGTAGCACGGTCCACGCCGGCACGGCGCAGGAACAAGTCGAAGAAACGCATAACGACCTCCATGACAAGAAGGCGGAGCGTAATCGCGAACACGAGCGCAGCCGGACAACGCCCTTGCGGCGGGCACGACGAACGTGCACGAACGCTGGCGCTGCGACTAGCGGCGGTTCTGGCGGTTTATGTCGGGGGGAGTCCCGGCAGACCGAAGGCCTGCACTATGGGCCGGGCTGATGCCTGGCGCTTGGGATACACCGCAACCTGAATGACAGGATGCGGCAGACGGAGTTCTGCGTGGATCCTGTCAGACAGCGACGTCGATGCAAGATCGACAACTTTCGCCGGAATCGGTATTCACGAAGACTGCTCCTGGGATGGAAAACACGGCGAGTTTACGCGGGTTTGTACTGATGGACAAGGGTTTGGCGCACTTTTGACACACAAATGAAGCAAAGCCGGACAGGCACGAGAGGCCTGCCCGGCAACCGCACTCAGGCGTAGAAGTGCCAGCCCAGATAGCCGGCGAATAGCGCGTACAGCCCGCCGACCGCCGACAGCGCCGGCACGCTCATGGCGGCGCGGCGGAAACGCATCCACAAGAGGCCGATGGACACCATGGTGAACAGGCCGGCGGCAAGCAGCGGCGCGTCCAGCACCCAAGGCGTCATGAAGATGCCGAGCGCGCTGGGGATGGTGGCCTGAATCATCATGGCGCCCGAGATGTTGGCCAGCGCCAGACGCTCCTTGCCCTGGCGCACCCAGATCAGGGCGTTCATGATTTCCGGCAATTCTGTGGCCACGGGCGCCAGCAGCAACGCGGCCACGTGCGGCGAAGCGCCCATCGCGATGCCCAGCAGTTCGATCTGGTTCACGAAGACGTGCGAGGCGCCGGCGATCACCACCAGCGCCATGATGGTCTGCGTGGCGGCCCAGAACATGGTGGGGTTCTCGTCGCGCGGACGCAGCTTGAGCGGCTCGAGGTCCTCGGAGTCCATGCTTTCTTCGTCGTTGCTCAGTTCGCGCTTGATGTAGAGCCCGTAGGTGGCCAGGAACACGAAGCCCAGCCAGGGCTTCCACGCGAAGGCCAGCAGCCCCAGACCAACCTTGAAGATGAAGATGCCCATGAACCAGGCCTGATCGCGGGCCAGCCGGCGCTGGTCCGCGTTGATACAGTTTGCCTGCGAAGGCTGGCCGCGGCGCGCGCGCCACAAGGCCAGGCCGACCACGGCATACGCCAGCGTGGCAAGCACGAGGGGACCGCCCATCGCGGCGCCGACGCCGATGTCCTTCTGCTCGGGGGTATCGCCGAAGACAACGGCCATGAAGGTGACGGCGCTTTCCGGCAGCGCGGTGCCGAAGGCCGCCAGCACGGTGCCGGTGGCGGTCGCGCCCAATTGGAAGCGATGGCCGACCCACTCGACGCCATTGACGAAGAACTCGCACGCGACGTAGATCACTGCCGCGGACAGGAAGAACAGAAACAGGGTGAGCAACATGGGAATGCGGCCGGACGAGCAGATACCATTGGCGCGACGCAGCGGCTCGCCCGGCCAAGGGTGAACGCTACGCGGCCAAAGGTCTCGCCTGGCTGATCCACGCGGCGGCAAGCCGGACGTGGGTGCCGTCAGCGCCATGGGGTTCTAGCGACTGCTCCGCAGCACTGAACCACCAAGTCTGTTGACGCTGACTCCTTTAGGGGAAAAGGATGGCTACTCCCCAATGACAGAGCAGCGATTGTAGCAGCGGTTCGCGCGTCGTGCAGTCATCGCCGCACCGCCCGCGCGGGTTCGCCGCCGGGGTGTTGCATTCGCGGGATGGCGGGTAAAGTAGGCGCCATCTTCCGCCCTTGCCGGGGCTGTCCGCCCCCGCCCGAAAGCCATGAGCCTGCCTCCCGACGACATCGCCCCTTTCGCCGCGCGGCGCCAGCGCCTGATGGAGCGCATGCGCGCAGACGGGGGCGGCATTGCCATCCTGGCGACAGCCCAGGAAGCCATCCGCAACCGCGACGCAGAATACCCCTACCGGCACGACAGCGACTTCTTCTACCTGACGGGCTTCACCGAACCGGACGCCTGGCTGGTGCTGGTGGCGGGCGCCACGGACCGGGCCGTGCTGTTCTGCCGGGCGCGGCATGTCGAGCATGAACTGTGGGAAGGCAAGCGTTTCGGTCCCGAGGCCGCCGCGGCCTACTTCGGCTATGACGACGCCCACCCCATCGACGCGCTGGACGAGCTGGTGCCCGCGCTGATGCTGGACCACCCCACGCTGTACGCGCCGCTGGCCGGCGACAAGCGCACGGACGGCCGCCTTCGCCGCTGGCTTGCCGCGGCGCAGGAAAAGAGCCGCGGCGGTCATACCCCGCC
>DMTA01000355.1 GCA_003454835.1 Achromobacter sp.
GCGGCCACGCAGATGCGGCCGGTGCCGACGGCGTAGATGCCGAACTCGTCGCGCAGGCGTTCGACCTGCTCACGGCTCAGGCCGGAGTAGGAGAACATGCCGGCCTGTTCGTTGATGAAGGCGAACTGCGGGGCACCGGCGGCGGCGAGCTTTTCGACCAGGCCCTGGCGCAGGGCGTGGATGCGCTCGCGCATCTCGGTCAGTTCCTGCTCCCACATCGCGCGCAGGTCCGGGTTGGTCAGCACGCCGGCCACCAGCGCGGCACCGTGGGTGGACGGGCTGGAGTAGATCGTGCGGATCACGCGCTTGACCTGCGACTGCACGGCCTTCGCATCGGCAGCGGTCGGGGCGACCATCGACAGCGCACCCACGCGTTCGCCATACAGCGAGAACGACTTGGAGTACGAGTTGGCGACGATGAAGCTGTCGATGCCGGCTTCGGCGATGATGCGCACGGCGGCGCCATCCTGCTCGATGCCCTTGTCGAAGCCCTGGTAGGCCATGTCGATGAAGGGGAACAGCTGCTTGTCCTTCAGGACTTCGGCCACCTGCTTCCACTGGCTGACGGTGAGGTCGGCGCCGGTGGGGTTGTGGCAGCAGGCGTGCAGCAGCACCACGGTGCCGGCCTGCAGCTTCTGCAGATCGGCCAGCATGCCGTCGTTGCGGTTCTCTAGATCAAGCTGCACCAGCAAGCCGACCGCCACCTGCAGGCCGTGCAGCGCCGTTGCAATGCCATCGATCTTCGGTAGCCCGCGCGTCAGGGCGTGGGCAATGGACAGGCCACCGCTTTCAAATCCAAGACCGCTCATGAGGATCATCGCTTCCACCACGCGCTCGAAGGCGGGCGTGGGCTGGCCGGTTCCGGCAACGGCCACCGCGTCCGCGCCATCCGCCAGCAGCGTGCGCAGGCAGCCGTCAGCGATCAGTTGGGCGGTGAGCAGCGGCGCCGCGTCGTACATGTTCTTGCCGCCATTACGCTGGCACTGTTCGGCTTCAAATTTCTTGGAGATCGCGTCGCCCAATCCGGCCCGGAAGAAATGCACCGGCGCGGTCGCGATGATCGCGGTGTCGACCAGCACGATGGTCGGATTGAACAGCATGTGTTCGACGGCCAGGAGGTTGTGATGCGCGTCGTAAAGCACGTAGTTCTTGCTGGTGGGCGCGTCGTTGGACGCCACCGTGGGCACGGTGATCAGGTGGCAGTGCGACGACTTGGCCACGGCCTTGCCGGCATCCAGCGACTTGCCGCCGCCCACCGCAATGACCATGTCGATGTTCGCGGGCGCCGCCTTCGCGCGCAATCCGTCGATGACTTCAGGCGTCAGGTCGCTTTCGACGATCAGCGGCGCAAGCGCCACCCCATGCTGGGCGCACAGCGCTTCGATTCTCGGTCCCAACACGCCATTGACATAGCTGTCGATGACCAGCGCGGCGCGTTTTCCGAAAAGCGCCGCGTATTGTCCCAGCGCGTCCAGGGCGCCCGGTCCCTGGATGTAGCGGCTGGGCGCTCCGAAAATCTTCAGCATGGCGTCTCCCTATTTGCGAGCCCCCGGGGGGCGGTAGTCGAGTTCTTTTTCCCGTTCGACCAGCCAGTCGATCATGATCTTTCCACCCCAGACCAGATCGGCCTGGATGGCGTTGCGCGCGGCTTCCGAATCACGCGCTTCCAGGGCCTCGATGACGGCCTCGTGGCGGTGCTCGTTTTCGGAGTAGTCCAGCCCCGCCGTCTTGACGTGGAACACCTTGAGGATGGGGCCGGTGATGACCCAGAACGACTCCACGGTGTTGCGCAGGATGGGCTTGTTGCTGGCTTCCAGGATGGCGAAGTGGAACTTGCGGTTCAGGTAGCTGGCGCGCTTGGGATCGGTGGACGTGCACGAGATGAAATCACGCTGCAGCGCGATCAGGTTGTCGAGCTGCTTGCGCGTGATGTTTTGCGCGGCCTCGGCGGCGCCCATGCCTTCAAGGTGGAAGCGGATCTGCTGGATCTCCCGCAGCTTTTCCGAATTGACGTACGGCACGTAAACCGCCGTGGCCGCCTGCATTTCCAGTCCTTGCTCGCTGATGAGACGGAAGATGGCCTCGCGCACTGGCGTGATGGACACCCCCATTTCCTGTGCAAGCTCCCCAATGATCAGGCGCTCGCCAGGTTCGTATTGTCCGTTGATCAGGGCATTACGGATTTCGTTGTAGACCCTGACGGAAAGGTTCTCTTTTTTGACCGGTTTGAGGCTGGGCATGGCGTATCTGGCTTGCTGTATGGATGGTGTGCGGGTGAATCCAGGAGCGATTCTAGCCCGGCGTAGCCAATTCGAGCGCAATGGGTATATTATATATCATATATCCATACAACAGGAGGAGGCGCGATGCGCAAGGATCAGGAAGCCCCTGCCGCAGGGGAAATCGCGATGCTGCGGGAAAAGGCCCGCCACATCAGGTTGGAGACGATCCGCCTGATAGAAATCGCGAAAGTCGGCCACTACAGCTCGGTGTTCTCGTGCGCGGAGATCTTCGCGGCGCTCTACTACGACGTGATGCGTCTGCGTCGGGGCGAGCCGCAGTGGCCGGATCGTGATCGCTTCCTCATGGGCAAGGGCCACGCGGCGGTCGGGTTGTTTCCGGTGCTGGCCGACCTGGGATTCATCGATCACGCACTGCTGGACGGCTATACGCGGTTGGGCAGCCCGCTCGGCGATCACCCCGATATGAGTAAGGTGCCGGGCGTGGACTTCAGCTCCGGTTCCATCGGTCATGCCCTGTCCAACGGCGTGGGCATGGCGGTTGGTGGCCGAATGAACAAGCGTGACTTCAACGTATTCGTCATGCTGGGCGACGGCGAAATGCAGGAAGGGCAGGTGTGGGAAGCCGCGCTTTTCGCCGCGCATAATTGCCTGTCCCGCCTCATCGCCATTGTTGACCGCAACGGCTATCAGCTCGACGGCAAGGTCGACGACGTCATGGGGGTGGAGTCGCTGAAAGATAAGTGGCAGGCATTTGGCTGGGAGGTCCACGAAGTCGATGGCCACAACCTCGCCGAACTGACTGCGCTGCTGCGCCGCCTGCGCGCCGACGACGCGCGTCCCAAACCCGCTTGCGTGATCGCCCGCACCGTCAAGGGAAAGGGTGTGTCCTATATGGAAACCGAACCAGGCTGGCATCTGGGCTACCTGGCCCCGCAAGATGCGCAAAGCGCTGTCGAAGAAATCCTCTCCCGCGAGATCTGAATGGCACAGGCACAAGTACTCTCTCCCGATTCCTGGCAATACCGCGCCCTCAATGCGGTGAACCCCGGGCTGTCCTATCTTTCCGACGGATTGATCGAGCTGGTGAAGGCCGGTCATCCCGTCGTCGCCGGATCGGCCGATCTTCAGTATTCAAACGGGCTGAACCGTTTCGCCGAGGCCTATCCCGACCGCTACGTGCAGTTCGGCATTTCTGAGCAAAACATGGTGTCGGCGGCGGCCGGCCTTGCGACGACCGGCATGATGCCGTTCGTCGCAACCTTTGCGTCGTTTCTCGGCTTGCTGTGCTGCGAACAGATCCGGATGGATGTCGCCTACACGCGGCTGCCGGTTCGTCTTATCGGCCATCACACCGGCATCAGCCTGGGGTTCTACGGCACGTCGCACCACGCCACCGAAGACATTTCCACCATGCGCGCACTCGCGGGGCTGACGGTCGTGTCCCCCGCGGACGGTCCGCAACTTGCCGCGGCGATCAAGGCGTCTGCGGACTGGCCCGAGCCTATCTATTTCCGCATTGGCCGCGGGCGCGATCCGCAGGTCTACGAAGACAACACACCGTTCGAGTTCGGGCGTGCCATCGTCCACGAAGTCGGCAGCGACCTGACGTTGATCGCCTGCGGCATCACGCTGCACGGCGCGCTGGCCGCCGCCCGCCGGTTGCGCGAAGAGGGCCTGTCGGTAGGGGTGATCGACATGCCGACGATCAAGCCGCTGGACCGCGACGCCATCCTCAAGGCGGCCGGGCAGTCGCGTCTGATGATGACGGTCGAAGAGCACAATGTGCTGGGCGGCCTGGGTTCGGCGGTTGCCGAGGTGCTGGCCGACGCCGGCACTGGCACGCGCCTGCGCCGTCATGGCATTTACGACGAATACAGCCTCATTGCACCGCCCACCACCTTGTACGCCCATTACAAGCTCGACGCCGAAGGCATTGCCGGCGTCGCGCGCGAATTCATCCAGCCTTGATCCGGAGACACCCATGAAGGAAATCAGTGGCAACACGCGCCTGTTCGGCATTCTGGCCGACCCGATTCACCATGTGAAGACGCCGCAGCGCATGAACGAACACTTCGCCAAGATCGGTTTCGACGGCGTCTGCGTGCCGTTTCACGCGCGGCCCGACAATCTGGCGGCCGTGGTGGAAGGTCTGCGCCGCCTGGAAAACCTGGGCGGCGTGATCGTTACGGTGCCGCACAAGACCGCCATCCTGGAACTGGCTGACGACGCCACGCCCGTCGCGCGCAAGATCGGCGCGGCCAATGTGCTGCGGCGCGAGGCTGACGGGCGTCTGGTGGCGCACATGCTGGACGGGGAAGGGTTCGTGCGTGGCCTGCGCAGTTGTGGCGTCTCTCCAGAGGGCAAGAGCGTGTACCTCGCTGGCGCTGGCGGCGCGGCCAACGCAATCGGATTTGCGCTGGTGCAGGCCGGCGTGTCACGCCTGACCATCGCCAACCGCACGCCCGCCAAGGCCGAGGATCTCAAGGCCCGCATCCTGTCGCTGCATCCGGAAGCGCAGATCGCCGTGGGCAATGCCGACCCGTCCGGCCATGACCTGGTCGTCAATGGCACGTCGCTGGGCATGAAAGAAGGCGATCCGCTGCCGCTGGACGTCAGCCGCCTGACGCCGGACCAACTGGTCTGCGAGGTCATCATGCAGCCCAAGGACACGGCGCTGCTCGTGGCGGCGCAGGCTCGCGGTTGCAAGATCCATTACGGCGCGCCAATGCTGGCCTGCCAGATCGAACTGATGGTGGAAACGCTGGGCGTGGCGTCCGCCGGCTAGGCGGCGCTGCACACATCCGGTAGACAACGATGGGCGACTACGACTTCATCATCGCGGGCGGCGGAACCGCCGGCTGCATTCTGGCCAACCGCCTCAGCGCGGACGGCAAATATCGCGTACTGCTGCTGGAGGCCGGCCACGAGGCTCGCAGCATGTGGATTCCCATTCCGGCAGGTTTTTCCAAGCTGCTGGTCGACCCGCAATACAACTGGCGCTTCGCCACCGAACCCGAAGACAACACGCATGGCCGGGTCATCGCCGTGCCGCGCGGCAAGGGGTTGGGTGGATCCACGCTGATCAACGGCATGATCTACGTGCGCGGCCAGCCCCAGGATTACGACGGCTGGGTGGCCGCGGGCGCCGCCGGCTGGGGTAGCGACGTGGCCGAGCGGATCTACCGCAAGATCGAGAACTACGCGCCGGGCGGCCAGACCCGCGGCAAAGACGGGCCGATGCACCTCGAAGAGGTCTCCGAGCGCTATCCCGTGTCGGACGCCTTCCTGCAGGCCGCCCGCGAGGACGGCCAGCCTTTCAATCCGGATTACAACAGCGGCGACCAGGAAGGCGTGGGCTATTACCAGGTCCTCCAGCACCGCGGCCGGCGCTGGAGCGTCGTGGACGGCTACCTGAAACCGGCGGCAGGACGGCGTAACCTCACGGTGGAATGCGGCGCCCATGTCACGCGTCTGGTCTTCGAAGGCAAGCGCTGCGTGGGCGTGGTCTACCGCAAGAACGGGCAGGAGCACACGGTACGCGCGCACCGCGAAACGCTGGTCTGCCTTGGAGCGGTGCAGTCTCCGCAATTGCTGGAATTGTCGGGCGTGGGCAACCCTGCCTTGCTGGCCGCGCACGATATCGGCGTGGTGCACGCACAGCCGGCGGTGGGCGAAAACTACATCGACCACTTCGCCACGCGCATGAACTGGCGCGTCAAGAACACCGTGACCTTGAATGAAATGTCGCGCGGCTGGCGGCTGGCGCAGCAGGTGGCGCGCTACTACATGAGCCGCAGGGGCATTCTGACGCTGGGCACGGGGTTGGTGCACGGTTTTGTGAAGAGTGCGCCCGGCTTGCCCACCCCAGACGTGCAGTTTTTCTTTGTACACGCCAGCTACGCGAACGCCGCCGAACGCATTCTGGACCGGCATCCCGGTATGACGATCGGGGTGGCGCAGTTACGCCCAGAGTCCGTCGGGTCCATCCACATCAAGTCGGCCGATCCGCTGGACGGACCTGCCATCCGGCCCAACTTCCTGTCCGCGCAGGTCGACCGCGACAGCCTGGTGGGCGGGATGCAGGTGGCTCGCCGCATCGTGAGCCAGCCCGCCCTGAAACACTACGTGGAGGCGGAGGTCAGCCCCGGCGTGCAGGTGGACAGCGACGACGAATGGCTGGACTTTGCGCGACGAAACGGACAGACCATCTACCACCCCATCGGCACCTGCCGCATGGGTACGGACGCGGCGGCCGTCACAGACGTGCGGCTGCGTGTCAACGGGCTGACGGGCCTGCGCGTGGTGGATGCCTCGGTCATGCCGAAGATGGTTTCCGGCAACACGCAGGCCGCCGTCATGATGGTGGCCGAGCGTGGCGCGGAGATGATCCTCGAAGACGCGGCGCAGGCGTAGGGAACTTCCGGTTAGTAAAAATGGCGCGCTTGCTTACGGCTGGCGCGCCATTTTTCTTGAAGGCGCCCGGCATGCGCCTTGCTAACGCGCAGTTCCGACTGCAGACTGCAGGTTCGGCTGCACCAACTGAAAGGAGACCGTATGACCTACGACCTTTGGTATTGGGATGGCATTCCCGGGCGGGGAGAATTCGTGCGCCTGGCGCTGGAAGCAGGCGGTATTCCGTATCGGGAACGCGCCCGCGATCCGGGCGCCGACGAAAGCGCGTTGATCGACGACATGCAATCGGCCCGCAAGCATCCGCCTTTTGCGCCGCCTTATCTGGTGGCCGGAAAAATGACGTTGGGGCAGACCGCCAATATTCTGCTTTTCCTCGGCGAAAAGCATGGCCTTGCGCCCGAGTCGCTTGAAGGTCGGTTGTGGGTAAACCAGTTGCAACTCACCATTGCCGACATGGTGGCCGAAGCGCACGACACCCATCACCCCATTTCCGCCAGCGATTATTACGAAGACCAGAAAGAAGAGGCCGCCCGCCGCGCCAAGGTATTTCGCGAAGAGCGTATTCCAAAGTTCCTGGGGTATTTCGAACGGCTGCTGGACGGGCCGCAGGCGTGGTTGGCGGGCGGCGCCAAATGGACCTACGTGGACTTATCCCTTTATCACTTGGTCGATGGCTTGCGGTTCGCGTTTCCCAAACGCATGGCGACCGTTGCCACGCATTATCCAAATGTGTTCGCCCTGCACGAGCGCGTGACCGCTTTGCCTGAACTGCAGGCCTATTTTTCAAGCGGCCGGCGCTTGCCGTTTGGCGAGGGCATTTTCCGCCAATATCGCGAGCTGGACGCGGCTTGAATCCGGGATTTCCCGAGTGTGCGTCGTGACGACGCTTTGAATTCTTTTTAAAAGGGACGTTCAGAATTACATCGGGCCATGATAATTTCTGGGATTAAGTAGTTTCCATTAGATACATAAGAATTACGTGTACCAGGCACGCCGGCAAACACACCCTGGAGGTTTCCATGCTTTGGCATACTCTTGGCCGCTTTATCCGTGGGTATCGCAGTACCGATAAAAACGACCTGCTGGGACAGATCGACGCCATTCACAAATCCCAGGCGGTCATTGAGTTTGATTTGAATGGCCACATCCTGATGGCCAATCAGAACTTCCTGGACACCACGGGCTATTCGCTCGAAGAAATCCAGGGGCGTCACCACCGCATGTTCATCGATCCCGATGAGCGCGGGTCGCCGCAATATGCAGCCTTTTGGGAAAGGCTCGGACAGGGCGCACATGATTCCGGCCGTTATCGGCGGATTCGCAAAGATGGCTCGGACGTCTGGCTGCAGGCGTCGTACAACCCCATCTTTGACAAGCACGGACGGCCGGTGAAGGTGATCAAGTACGCCACCGACATCACCGATCAGCAAAATCGCCAGGCAGATTCCGAAGGCCAGCTCGCGGCAATTTCCAAGGTCCAGGCGATCATCGAGTTCAATCTTGACGGCACCATCCTGCGTGCCAACGATCTGTTTCTCGGTGCGGTGGGGTATCGCGCCGACGAGGTGCTGGGCCGGCATCACAGCATCTTCGTCCCGTCCGAAGAAGCCCGAAGCACGGCCTACAAGGATTTCTGGCGCCGGCTGCGCAATGGCGAGCACGACACCGGCCAGTACATGCGCTTGGGCAAAGGCGGACGCCAGGTCTGGATCGAAGCCAGCTACAACCCCATCCTCGACGCGCAGGGCCGGCCATTCAAGGTAGTGAAGTTCGCCACCGACATCACCAAGCGTTTTACCGCCGCGCAGACGCTTCAAGTGGCCGTGCAGGGCCTGACCGAAAACGCCGAACGCGCGCGGCAGGCCAACAGCCTCGCCCAGGATGCCAGCCGCATCGCTGAAACGGGCGGCGATACGATGCGTAACGTGGTGACGACCATGGAAGCCATCACGGGGAGTTCGCGCCGCATTTCCGAGATCATCGGGGTCATGGACGGCATCGCATTCCAGACCAACATCCTTGCGCTGAACGCGGCCGTCGAGGCCGCGCGCGCCGGCGAGCACGGCAGGGGCTTCGCGGTGGTGGCATCAGAGGTCCGAAATCTGGCGCAAAGCAGCGCGGCGGCCGCGAAGGAAATCAAGGCGCTCATCACGACGTCCGTGGCGCAGGTCGAAGGCGGCGCGGTGCAGGTCCAGTCCGCCGGCGGCACGATGGAGGGCATCGTCGCGTCGTCTCGCCGCGTGACCGAAATCATGGCTCAGGTCGTTGAAGTGTCGCTGGCGCAATCGGACAAGCTGGCCGGCGTGACGGAAGACCTCACCGATAGCCACGCCGAACCCACGAGACGATTGCGCGCGGCCTAGCGGGCAGGGGGTCAGCGCGTGAGTGCGCTATAAAGACGCCATTGCCGATCATCTGTGGCCCGCGCGGGCAATTTCCGCCGCGGGCCACGCCTTTTGCCCCGATGTCCATGACCGAATCCGAAGCCCTCGCTCTTGCCACGCACCGCCATTACAAGGGAGGCCTGTACCGCTACATCGGCACGGCGCGCCATTCCGAAACCGAAGAGTCCATGGTGGTGTACGAACACCTCTGGCCGCACGCGCGCGGCCTGTGGGTGCGCCCCGCCGATCTGTTCTTCGGGCAGCTTGCCGACGGTTCGGCCCGGTTCGCCGCCCTGCACCCGGCGGAGTAAGCGCGTGACGTATTTTTATCGGCGCACGCGTGCGGCCAGCGCATCGCCGGCCCGTCCTGCGGCGCGTGCGCAAGCGGCCTTGACTCACGCGCTTGAAGCGTTGGGCCGCCCCTTCATCGTGGCCGACCTGGAAACGACCGGCCTGTCCACCGCAAGCTGCGAAATTCTTGAATTTGCGGCGGTCCGAGTGGGAGACGGCGGGGCGGTCGTCAACGAATACACGCAGGTCGTTCGCACCTGCGGCCGCGTCCCTTCCTTCATTTCCCGTCTGACCGGCATTACGCAGGCCGAAGTCGATCGCGACGGCATTCCCGTCGCGCAGGCCTTCTCGTCGTTCCTGGATTTTGTCGAGGATCTGCCGGTGTTCTTTCATAACGCCTCGTTCGACCGGCGCTTCCTGAGCGCGGCCGCGGACCAGACGGGGCTGCCTTTTTCGAACGCCACGCACTGTACGTTGGCGTTGGCGCGCCGCGCGTGGCCCGAGCTGCCGTCGCATAAGCTCGACATCCTGGCGCGGCACGTTGGCGCCTCGCAGCCGACCCACCGGGCGTTGGCGGACGTGCGCACGACCGTTGCGGTCGCCTTGGCTGCCAGCGTTCGCTTGGCCACGGCGTAAAAAAGGGCGCCAACAAGGCGCCATTTCCTGGGAGTTCCAATGTCAGACCTGGAAGCAATCCGCCTCGCCGTCCGCCAGTTCACGGCTGAACGCGAATGGCAGCAATTCCATTCGCCCAAGAATCTGGCGATGGCGCTGGCAGGGGAAACAGGTGAGCTGGTCTCGCTGTTCCAGTGGCTGGGTGAGGACGAGTCGCGCAATCTGCCCGCCGCCCGGCTTGCGGACGCCGCCGACGAGATCGCCGATGTGCAGATGTACCTGGTGGCTCTGGCCGATCAGCTTGGCATCGATATTGCACAAGCGGTTGCCGGCAAGATGGTGAAGAACGCCAACAAGTATCCCGCCGATGCGTTCCGGCGCAGCGCTCGCAAATACAACGAGCCGCTGGAAGAATAAGCGCCGGTCCGCGCAGCCGCTGGCCCGGCGCCGAACGTTCAAATCACTTTTTGCTCGTGGTGAACCTGGGGAGGCTCAACGAAAAAGCCGCCGACCAGCTTGCGCCATTCCTGGAAGTCGGCCGATTCCCGGAAATCCACCATGTGGTTTTCGACCGTTTCCCAATCCACCACCAGCGTGTAGCGCTGCGGCTGCTCGATGCTGCGGTACAGTTCCATGCCATGGCAGCCCTTGGCGCGCAGAAAAAGCGGCTTCGCCTGGGTAACACCGGCTTCGAACAGCGCTTCCTGTCCTTCGCGGACGTGGATGCTGGCAATCTCCTGAATCATGGCTTGGTCTCCGATTGATGGGGGTAAGCAAGGCGGGAGTAGTATGGCCGAAAACCTCGATTCCAGCCCGTTTCATGAATCATCGAGCCGTCACATTGACTCGTCTCATTTCCGTCCGCCTGCTCTGGTATGTCGCCGTCGGCATCATTGCCGTGATGTCCCTGTACCTGCATACGCAATTCGGCGTTGTGGTGCTGCTGTCTGCGATCGCCATCTACATTCCTTTGTCGATGCTTGGATTGCCGCTCGTTGCGTGGCTATGCTTGTCGCGCCGCACAAGCGGCGTTGCGACCGGGCTGCCGCCCGCCTGGCCCGCGTATCTTGCGGGCGTGACCGGCATTGTCCTGCTGGGCAGCTATCAGGTGCTTGCCAATCTGTACGTGGCCGAATGCGGCTTCCTGCTTGTGCTGGTGTCCGTGGACCTGATGCTGGCGCGACGCGAGACCGGCTGGCTGCTACGCCTGGCGCGCTAGATATCACGCGTGAGCCTCACGCGCGCGGCCCCCATCCTTTGAGTTGAAACCCGCCCGCAAGCGGGGCTTGACGGACGCATTGCGTCATCCATACGCATGGCCGCGCGAAGCCGGTATCTCCGCTTTCAGGTTTGTGTAATTCGCGAGTCCATCCTCCAGAAAGACCCGGTCGTTCGTTTAACCGATACCGACCTGCCTAGGACGGCGCAATCATTCCGTACCAATACGAAAGACCCACGCCCTGCCAAGGCAAGGGCGCAGTTCCTGGGTAGTAACGGTCCGCGCCGGTCGGTCTCCGGCACCTGTGCATCCGTGCAGACGGATCAGGAGGAGCTCAAATGAAAAAGCTCGCAGCAGTCGCCGCATTGTCATTGTTCGCCGCATCGGCTTACGCCACTGGCCCGGGCCAGGTTGGAGGTTCGGTAACCGGCCACGCCGGCGCCATCAACGGTACTGCGTCATCCATCTCCACCGGCAGCTCGGTGGTGGCCACCCAGGTCAACGGCTACGGCTCGTCTAGTCAGACCTCGTTCGGCAGTACGGGCGGCATCGCGGAGGTCGGCGGATCGTTCAGCCGCGACGGCACACAAGTCGTCACCAGCACGCGGCAGTATGCCAATAGCGAATCGTACGGGCATGTGTCGGGCAACGCGCCGATTATGGTCGGCGACAGCATCGCCAACGGCGGTGCGACGTTCGGCAAGACGGACACGAGCGCGTCGGCGACGGGCTCGTTCCACGCGGCAAATGTCGGCGCATTCGGGTCGATACACGGCATCGGCCCGGTGGGCCACGTCGTCGGGTTCAATCGCTGACCCAATTATCCGGACGGCTTCGGCCGTCCGGGCGAGGGGACATCATGAAGACCATAGTTCTAGCTATCTCCCTGTCGCTCGCCGCCATGTCGGCGGGGGCGCAGACCAGCACGTCCAGTTCCATGACGTCGGCATCGTCGGGATCGACCAACGCGGGCAACAACCAGGGCATCACACTGAATTCGAGCAACAGCGGGACCAGCACATTGCGCAGCGCGCCGCCGGTCGGCGGCCAGAGCTTCTACGGCTCGTTTTCATCGGATAGCTGCATGGTGTCGGGGGGGGGGGGGGGGGCCTTTTTTGTTTTTTGTGGGGGGGGGGGGNNTAGCTGCATGGTGTCGGCGGGCGGCGGCGGATCCGTGGTGGGCTTCGGAATGAACGTCGCGATTCCGATCGAGGATCAGAAATGCAGCCTGCGCCGCAACTTCGAACGCACGATGCAGGCGGCGGCGTCGACCAAGGACGCGGATCGCTCGCGACGCCTGGAGACTGCGGCCATCGACATCCTGTGCCAGACCGACGATCGCACCAAGGCGGCGCTGGTGGCGCAGGGGCTATGCACCAATCCCGCCCTGACGACGGCGGATCACCGGTTCGACAGCGGCGCCGTTGCCCAGGTCGCGCCGCAGTCACCCGTCCAGACGGCAGGCACGGCGCCGGCGCTGCCGCAAGCGGCGGCAACGCCGGCGGTGCAGGGGTACCCGGTGCTGTCGGCCCGCAGCGCCGCGTTCACCGCGCCGCCG
>DMTA01000345.1 GCA_003454835.1 Achromobacter sp.
CTGGCGGGGTTCTGGGTGGGGCACGAGGGCGGCACGGCGCTGGCGGCCTGCCGGCAATCCGCGCCGTGCCCGCAGGCGGGCTCGCGGTTCTGTCCGGCGGCGGCGGGCAAGCCGGCGTGCATGTGCCGGAAATCTTGGGGCCGGCGCGGCGCCTGCTGTCACGGGAAACCCCTGAATCATAGTTGATTTGAGGGCGCCAGTTGGCATCATGGGGGCGTTGGGGTAGTGTACGAAGCTAAGGTAATCAATGTAGGAGACCGGAATATGCTGATCACTTTTCACTCCAAGGTCGTGGCCGAAGTCCTGATGCTGACCGACCACGCCGGCGCGCTGTTGCAGGCGGCCGGCAAGCCGGTCGGCGACAAGATTCCCGAACGCGGCGTCTTCACCGTGGAGCAGCTTGGTCCGGCCATCAGTGGCATCGAACGCGCGATCGACGAGTACCAGCATGCCCACGAAAGCCCGGACGAGGACGACGAGGACAAGGCGCCTGTCGCCCCGATGGCGCGCGCGGTGGGGCTGAAGGAACGTGCCTTCCCCCTGCTGGACATGATGCGCCAGTCGCAGGCCGCGGGCGCCGAGGTCACCTGGGAAGTCTCGCGGGGCTGGTAGGACTATGTCGCCGGACGGACAATCTGTCCGGCATTTTTTGCCTACCCTGTTGGCCTGACGCCATCTGACGGAGCCCAAATCCCATGCGCAGCGACATCACCATCGTTTTCGACTCCCGGCGTTCGCTGGACCTCTCCGCGAACGTCGAAACCTCCCCGCAACGCCAGGCCGATGCGCGCGACTGGTTTGACAGCGCCTGGGAGACCCTGGGCTGCGAGCCGCTGCGGCCCAGCGGCAAGGTCCTGTTGCTGGACAAGGTGCTGGGCGTGGCCGACGCGCTGGGCTACGACACGCTGTCCACCGACGAAAAGGAAGCCCGCGAATTCGCCGAGCATCTGGCGCTGGCGCTGGAGCGTCCGCGCATCACGGTGGACTTGCCGGGCCTGACCGTCGGGTATTGAACCGCCGGCCGGCCGGGCACACGTGACAAACCCCGCCTGGGCGGGGTTTTTTGTGCGCTGCGTTCACTGCAATGGGATGGGCGCGGCGCGGAGTACGGACCGATTTCTCACGGGCGCCAACGTATGCCTACCGGATCCCCGCCCGCATGAACGACTGCACGAACTGGCGCTGGAACAGCAGGAAAGCGAGCAGCAGCGGCGCGGCAGACATCAGCGTCGCGGCGGTGATCACCGACCAGTCGATGCCCTGGTCCGTGGACGAGAACACCTGCAGACCCACTGTCAACGGCCGGGATTCGACCGAGTTGGTGATGATCAGCGGCCACAGGAAGTTGTTCCAGTGGTGGCTGACCGACACCAGCCCGTAGGCGACGTAGATCGGCTTGGCCAGCGGCACGTACACCTTCCAGAGCACCTGCAGCGCGTTCGCGCCTTCCATGCGTGCCGCTTCTTCCAGCTCGCGCGGAACCGTCTTGAACGTCTGGCGCAACAGGAAGATGCCAAAGGCCGACGCAAAGTACGGCAGCCCGATGGCGAACACCGTGTCGCGCACGCCCAAGAGGCTCATCGACCGGTAGTTCTCCACCAGCAGCACGTCGGGCATGATCATCAGCTGCAACAGCACCAGCATGAAGACGAAATCGCGGCCGCGGAATTCGAAGCGCGCGAACGCGTAACCCGCCAGCGTCGACAGCACGAGCTGCGCGGCCAGCACCATCGTGACCAGCACGAACGTGTTCAGGAAGTAGCGCGGAAACGGCGCCGCGTTCCAGGCGCGAACGAAGTTGTCCAGCGTCAGCGGCGCGAAGAGATCAAAGCGCGTCGCGTAGGCGGGCGGGTGGAAGGCCGCCCACATCGCGTAGGCCAGCGGCAGGATCCACAAGAGGCCAAGCGCCCACGCGCCCAGGGTATCGAGCTTGTCTTTCATTGGTAGTGCGTCCTGCGGTCCAGCCAGCGGAACTTGATCAGCGCCGTCAGCGCCAGCACCACCAGCAACACGACGGTCAGGGTCGCGGCATAGGCCGTGTCCCAGAAGCTGAATCCCACCTGGTAGATGTAATAGAGCAGCAAGGTGCTGGCGTTGTCCGGCCCGCCGCGCGTCATGACGACCACGTGGTCGACCAGCCGGAACGCGTTGATCAGCGCATTGATCAGCACGAAAAGCGTGGTGGGCATCAGCAGCGGCCACAGGATGCGCCGGAAATACTGCCAGCGCGAGGCGCCTTCCAGCATGGCCGCTTCACGCAGCGACGGCGACACCGTCTGCAGCGCCGCCAGATAGAAGATCATGAAAAAGCCGGCCTCTTTCCACACGGTCACCAGCATCAGCGCGGGCAGCGCGGTTTCGCGGTTGCCCAGCCAGTTGGGACCCGGCGCGCCGAACCAGCCCATCACCTGCGCGATCAGCCCGTACTGCGGCGTGTAGAAGAACAGCCAGATGTTGGCGACTGCCACCATCGGCAGCACGGTCGGCGTGAAGTACGCCATGCGCAGGAACCCGCGCCCGGCGAGATTGCGGTTGACCCACAGCGCCATGATGAGCGCGATGCCGATCGAGGTCGGAATGGTGCCCAGCGCGAACCACAGGTTGTTCCACAGCGACTGCCAGAACACGGGGTCGTCGCGCATGACCGCGTAGTTGTCCAGCCCGACGAAGCGGGCCGGGCGCGCGCCCTTTGGAGTGGAGAAAAAGCTGTGCCAAAGCGTCGCCACCGCCGGGTAATGCGTGAAGGCGGCGAGCAGCACGATGGCTGGCAGCAGAAGCAGCCAGCCATAAAGCGCATTCAAAGAGCGGCTCATCGTGCGTGCGGTCGGTTTACTTGTAGGAACGCAGTATGCGATCGGACTCGCGCTGCGCGTCGGTCAGGGCCTGCTGAGGCGTCTTCGAACCCGTCAGCGCCGCCTGCAGGGCGTCGTTCAAGGTCTTGGTCACGCGCTGGTTCTCATGCGTGGAGAATTCAGCCACGCTGACTTCCAGCTGGTCGCGCGCGACCGTGGCGGCCGGCACTTCCTGCGCGTACTTCTTCATCTTCTCGGTTTCCCAGGCGGCCGGCGTCACGGCTACGTAGCCCGTGGCGATGCTCCAGTCGGCCGCGCGCTCGGGCGTGGTGGCCCACTGCGCGAACTTCAGCGCCGCTGCCTGCTGCTCCGGCGTGCCGCTCTTGAAGATGTAGAAGTTGCCGCCGCCCGTGGGGCTACCGCCGCGCTTTTGCTGCGGCATCATCGCCACGCCAAACGGGAAGTCGGCGTTCTTGCGGATGTTGGTCAGGTTGCCGGTGGTGGTCCACACCATGGCCGCCTTCTTTTCCAGGAAGTCCTTGGGCGTGGTGCCCCAGTCGATCGTGCCGGTCGGCATGATCTTGTGCTTGGCCGACAGGTCGCGCCAGAACTGCGCGGCTTCGACCACCGCCGGCTTGTCCAGGTAGACCTCGTTGCCGGCTTCGTTCATCAGGATCGCGCCGTTGGGCGTGGTCAGCGCCTGGAACAGCCAGTACGCGAACGCGCCGCCCGACGGGATCTCGATGCCCCACTGCGTCGTGTTGCCCGAGGCGTCCTGCTTGGTCAGCTTCTTGCCATACTCAACCAGCTCGGCCCAGGTCTTGGGCGGCTTTTCGGGATCCAGGCCAGCCGCCTTGAAGAGATCCTTGTTGTAGTACATGACGATCGTCGAACGCTGGAACGGCACGCCCCAGGTGTGGCCGCCGCTGCGGCTGTTCTGCATGAAGGCGTCATAGAAGCCGCCCAGCCACTTCTTGTCGGCATCGGTCTTGGCCAAACCGTCGATCGGGACGATGGCGTCTTCGTCGATCAGCGTGAACATGTCGGTGGACAGCAGCACGGCCAGTTGCGGCGGGGTGCCGCCCTTGAGCGCGGTCAGCGCCTTGGCGATGGAGTCCTGGTACGAACCGGCGTAGATCGGCTTGATCTTGATGTTGGGATTTTCCTTCTGGAAATCCGTCACCATGTCGTCGACGATCTTGGTGATCGGGCCGCCGACGGCGACCGGGTAGTAGAACTCGACCTCGACGGGCTTGTTCTGCGCCTGCACAGGCAGAGACAGGCAGGCGGCGGCCAGGCTGGCGGCCAGGGTCTTGAGTACGATGCGTCGCATGGTGTGTTTCCTTCCTGTGGGTGGGGCCACTTCTTAGAGCCCGTCGGTGTTGATGACCGCCGAATCGGCGGCAAAGAAATGCTGTTGCCCGTCCGGCCAGGACAGGCGCAGCGACTCGCCGGCGCTTGCGCGCAGATGGCCGCCGACACGCACGGCCACGCCGCCCGTGTCGCCGATGCGGCACACCACGATGGAGTCCGCGCCGAAGTACTCAACGCTTTCAACGGTGGCGGCAATGCCGTCGCTGTCGATGCGTATGTGTTCAGGCCGCACGCCCAGCTTCACGGCGCCCGCGGGCGCATTCGCGATGGCGGGGCCTTGCGTGCCGGCGATCACCGTGGCGCCCGCTTGCTGCGTCAGATTGATCAGGTTCATGGGCGGCGTGCCGATGAAGCGCGCCGCGAACTCGCTGGCGGGGCGCGCATACAGGCCATCGGGCGTGTCGTGCTGTTCGATCTGGCCGCCGCGCAGCAGCACCACCTGATCGGCCATGCTCATGGCCTCGGTCTGATCGTGCGTGACGTAGACCATGGTGATGCCCAGGCTCTGCTGCAATGCGCGGATCTCGCGGCGCATTTCGTGGCGTAGCTGGGCGTCCAGGTTGGAAAGGGGTTCGTCCATCAGGCAGACCGGCGCTTCGGAAATCACGGCGCGGCCCAGCGCCACGCGCTGCTGCTGGCCGCCGGACAGTTGCGACGGCTTGCGGTCCAGCAGGTGCGACAGACCCAGCAGATCGGCCACGCGCTTCAAGCGCCGGTCGAAGTCCTTTGCCGGTTCCTTGCGCACCTTCAGGCCGAACAGGATGTTCTCGCGCACCGACAGGTGCGGAAACAACGCATACGACTGGAACACCATCGAGATGCGGCGCTTGGCCGGCGGCAATTGCGTGACGTCGCGGTCGCCGATGCGGATGGTGCCCGACGTGGGCGTATCCAGGCCGGCGATCATGCGCAGCGTCGTCGACTTGCCGCAACCGGACGGACCCAGCAGGACGGTGAAGCTGCCGGCCGGAACCGTGAAGCTCACGCCTTGGATCGCCGCCGCGCCGGCGTACTGTTTGGTGAGATTATCCAGAACGATGGATGACATGCTGTCTCGAAGATCTAATTGTTAGATCCGCATTGTTGCCTGTTATGAAAACCTTTTCATTGTGCAGCGCAAACATGACGGATATGTGGCAATGCGGGGGCTTCTGGTCCGGCGTTCACCCAAATGGATACGGGCCAGGGTAATCCCCAATGACTGCGTGATGCGTGACCAGATTGGCGCCCTGCCACCAATGCAACTGATAGCCGGGCGGTTCCATGATGTACTGCAACGTCGGGCGCGGGCCGAGTTCCAGCGCGAGCTGGTGTGCGGTGCCCGGACAGGTCGACGCGATCGTGCCGCCAAAGCGCTGGAAGATCGTGCGATGCAGGTGGCCGCACAGCACGCGTTCGACGTTGGGATAGCGGGCGACGATGCGTTCCAGTTCCGGTGCGCCGGCCAACAGGCCGATGTCGTCCATGTGTTCGATGCCGGTCAGGAACGGCGGGTGGTGCATCAGCACCAGCGTGGGCCGGCCGGGCTGTTCGGCCAGCCGCTCGGCCAGCCAGTCCAGGCGCGTCTGGCAGAGTTCGCCATGGCTCTTCATTGGCACCACGGTATCCAGCGCCAGCATGCGCAGCGGATAGGTTTCGATGGCGTACTGCACGAATTGACCGCCGTCCTGCAGGTACGCGTGGTCGGGAAACGCGGCGCGCAGTTGGGCGCGGTCATCATGATTGCCGGGCAGCAGGAAATACGGGATCTCCAGCGCCTGCAGATGCTCGCGCAGCGTCTGGTATTCGATGGGCTTGCCCAGGTCGGTCAGGTCGCCCGTGATCAGCACGCAGTCGGGGCGCGGCGTCAGCGCATTCAGGGCGCGCACCGCCGGCGCCAGGAACGCGGCCGGGTCAATGATGCCGTAGGCCTTGTCTCCCGGTGTGCGCATGTGGAGGTCGGTGATTTGTGCGATGAGCATGGCGCGTGGCGATCTGGAAGTTGTCGAAATAGTGGGTATTTAACTTAGCGGCGCACGGATGCCGCGGTGCCGCCCACGACGATGCAATGCGGCAGGCGGTTCGATTGCGGCGGCTGGCCGTGAATCTGCGCCAGCAGGTTCGAGCACGCCGTCTGCCCAATGCCGTCGCTGGGCTGCGCGACGGTGGTCAGCGGCGGGGTCAGCAACGCGCCAAACCGCATGCCGTCAAAGCCGCACACGGAAATGTCGGCCGGCACGGACAGCCCCAATCCCACCAGATCGGCGATGACGGCGGTGGCCAGCAGGTCGTTGGAACAGAAGAGCGCTGTGGGCGCCTGCTTGCCGTGCAAGGCGGCCTTCAGTGCGTCCACGTCGCTGCCCGTATGCGAGCTCATCGAGATGTGCTGGATCGCGTCCAGACCCAGCTTCTTGGCGCTGGCGCGTGCGCCCATCAGGCGCCGGCGGGCGCGGTCCGATGCGGTCAGCGGGCCGGTCACCAGTGCGATGCGCTTGTGCCCCATTGCGGCCAGGTGCGCCACCATGTCGCTTGCCGCGGCGCGATTGTCGACCGACGCAAAGGGATGATCGTTGGATTCGTTGTAGACCAGCACGTAAGGGATGCCGCTGCGGTCCAGGTCGTGCAGCGTGGCGCTCTTGCTGACGTCGGCCACGGTCAGGATCAGTCCGTCGACCTGATGGTCGATCAGGCCCTGCACGGCCGCGGATTCCACTGCGGGGTCATAGCCGGTGGCGGTCAGCATGACGCTGTAGCCCGACTCTCGGGCGCGCCGTTCCGCGCCTTCGAAGCATTCCGCGAACACGGGATTCGATAGCGTGGGAAGGATCAACCCAATGGTGCGCGTGCTGCCCGAACGCAGGCTGCGGCCGACGCGGTTGGGCCGAAAGCCCGCGCGCTTGGCAATGTTGCGGATGTGCGCCAGCGTGTCGGGATGCACGATCTCCGGCTGATTGAACGCGCGCGACACCGTCGCCGGCGAAACCCCCGCCTTGCGAGCCACTTCGATGATGGAAAAGCGGGGCGACGGGCGCGTAGCCATTGATGGAATCGCTGCAAGTTTGCTGAAAACGATTTCACTTTACTTGAGGAATATGAACTTTGTATTGCAGGGGTTTGCGCTATGCTGATGCGAACGCAACAACACAAAGCCATGGCGTAGCGCGTTATTCGGCGGAAAACCCGTTCTTTCGGTGTTTTTCCCAATTGACGCAACACGCACAACGGCGGGGTCGGTGTGCCGGGCATGACGCTTGCTTTCTCAAGCAGGCCGCCACGCCGGGCATACCCTCGGTCAAGGGGACCGGGTGCGCAGTATGTTTTTCCGCGCTCGCCGCGGCACCGGCAAAGAGGAACGAATCATGTCTACTGCCTTGAACAGACTGGGCGCGGTCGAAGCCGCGCGCAAGCTGCAACGGCGCGAACTGACCGCAGTGCAATTGGTGCGCGCCTGCTTCGCGCGCATCGAACAGCGCGAGAACACGGTCCATGCCTGGACGGCCCTGCAAAAGCAGGTTGCGCTCGACCACGCCGAAACCCTCGACCGCGGCGCGCTGCGCGGTCCGCTGCACGGGCTGCCCATCGGCGTGAAAGACCTGTTTGACACGGTCGATCTGCCCACCCGCTACGGTTCTCCCATCTACGATCGCCATCGTCCCGACCTGGATGCCGCCTCAGTAGCGCTGTGCCGCGGCGCGGGCGCCATCGTCATCGGCAAGACCGTCACCACCGAATTCGCCACCTATCAGGCCGGCCCTACCCGCAATCCGCGCAACGAGGCCTACACGCCCGGCGGCTCGTCCAGCGGCTCGGCGGCCGCGGTGGCCGACGACATGGTGCCTTTTGCACTGGGCTCGCAGACTGCGGGTTCCATCATCCGGCCGGCGTCCTATTGCGGTGTGGTCGGCTACAAGCCCACCTTCGGCGGGATTTCCCGCGCCGGCGTGAAAAGCCTGGCCGAATCGCTGGACACGGTGGGTGGATTCGCGCGCTCGGTGGAAGACGTGGCGCTGTTCTCGTCGGTCCTGATGCGCGATCCGCGCATGCTGGATCTGTCCTATCACGACACGCCGCGCGTGGGCATGTACCGAAGCCTGCAATGGCGCCACGCGCAACCCGAAACCAAGGAAGCCTTCGCGCAGGCCGCGGCGATCCTGTCGCGCGCGGGCGCCAAGGTCGAAGAAGTGCCGCTGCCGCCGGAGCATTGCGTGCTGGTGCAACTGCATTCGGACATCATGGCGTTCGAGGCCTCGCAGGCGCTTGCGTATGAACGGCTGGAACACGCCGTGCAGCTCAGTCCCAAGCTGCAGGCCATCCTGGAATCCGGCGCGCAGATCAGCGCGGAGCAGCACATCAAGAATCTGGAACGCGCCGCCGAATCGCGCGCGCGGGTCGACACGTGGTTCGACCAATACGACGTGCTGATTGCCCCCAGCGCCAGCGGCGAGGCGCCCTTTGCAGACCTGGGCACGGGCGATCCGCAGTTCTCGCGGGCCTGGACATTGTTCGGCCTGCCCTGCCTGAACCTGCCGTTCGCCACGGGGCCGCAGGGCCTGCCGGTGGGCTTGCAGCTCGTTGGCGCGCGGCATGAAGACCATCGACTGCTCGCCATCGGCGCATGGGTTCATGCGCGTCTGCTGGCCGCGAATGCGCCAGATATCGGCGCCTCAGACATGTGGCCGCGCGGCTGATTGCGCGGCTTCAGATGTGGGACGGCGTCAGACGTCTGGCAAGATGATCGTCAGCGCGCGACAGCTGTTCAGGGGTGTCTGACACCCTGCCGTGCGAAGACGGATCACCCCAAATGAAAAAGCCCGCCGGATAAGGCGGGCTTCATTTCGTGCCCCGTTGTCGGGGGCCTCAGGCCTGGCCGTGGATCACACGGCTTCGGCGGCTTCCTGTTCGGCGGTGACGGCGCCGGAATTGATGTGGCGGTTCACGGCGCTCAGCACGGCCTGAAACGAGGCCGTCACGATGTCGCGGTCGATGCCCACGCCAAAGCCCGTAGCGGATTCGCCGACGCGCAGTTCGACATAGGACGCGGCGCGCGTGCCGGTGCCGGTGCCGATGGCGTGCTCGTGGTAATCCATGATGCGAACCGGCACATCCAGCGCGGCCACGAAGGCCGAGATGGCGCCGTCGCCCTTACCGCGCACGATGCGGCGTTCGCCGTTGAATTCAAGTTCGGCTTCGATGCTGAAGTGCTGGCCTTCGCCGGCCGACGGATCGCCGTCGATGCGATGGCGGATCAGCTTCCACGGCGCCTTCTGTTCAAGGTATTCGCGGTTGAAGATCGTGTGCACGTCGTCGGCGGTGACTTCGCGGCCGGTCTCGTCGGTGACGCGCTGGATGGCGCGGCTGAATTCGATCTGCAGGCGGCGCGGCAACACCAGGCCGTGTTCCTGCTCGAGCAGGTACGACACGCCGCCCTTGCCGGACTGGCTGTTGACGCGGATCACGGCGTCGTAGCTGCGGCCGAGGTCGGCGGGGTCGATCGGCAAGTACGGCACTTCCCAGACGGCGTCGGCCTTTTGCAATGCGAAGCCCTTCTTGATCGCGTCCTGGTGCGAACCGGAGAACGCGGTGAAGACCAGGTCGCCCGCGTACGGATGGCGCGGATGGACCGGCAACTGGTTGCAGTATTCGGCGCAGCGGCGCACTTCGTCGATGTCCGAGAAGTCCAGGCCGGGATGCACGCCCTGCGTGTAGAGGTTCAATGCGAGCGTGACGAGGTCGACGTTGCCGGTGCGCTCGCCGCTGCCGAAGAGGCAGCCTTCGATGCGGTCGGCGCCGGCCATCACGGCAAACTCGGCGGCGGCCACGGCGGTGCCGCGGTCATTGTGCGGATGGACGCTGAGCACGATGCTGTCGCGGCGGGCCAGGTTTTTGTGCATCCACTCGATCTGGTCGGCGTACAGGTTGGGCGTGGTCGCCTCGATGGTGGCGGGCAGGTTCAGCACCATCTTGTGGTCGGGCGTGGGTTGCCAGACATCGGCGACGGCGTCCGAGACTTCCAGCGCGAACTCGGGTTCGGTCGTGCTGAAGACTTCGGGCGAGTACTCGTAGCTCCACTTGGTTTCGGGACGCTGCGACGTGTACTGCTTGATGAGGCGCGTGCCGGTGGTGGCGATGTTCTTGATCTCGTCCTTGGACATGTTGAACACGACCTTGCGGAAGGCCGGTGCGCAAGCGTTGTACATGTGGACGATGGCCTGCTTGGCGCCGGCGGCGGCTTCCACGGTGCGGCTGATCAGGTCTTCACGCGACTGAGTCAGGACGATGATGGTCACGTCATCGGGAATGCGCTTCTCGTCGATGAGCTTGCGCACGAAGTCAAAGTCGGTCTGCGACGCGGACGGGAAACCGACTTCGATTTCCTTGAAGCCGATCTTCACGAGCTGTTCGAAGAAGCGGACCTTGCGCTCCACGCTCATCGGCTCGATCAGCGCCTGGTTGCCGTCGCGCAGGTCCGTGCTCATCCAGATCGGCGCCTTGGTGATGCGGCGGCTGGGCCAGGTGCGTTCGGAGAAGTCGCGGGTAAAGGGCGCGAAGGGGACGTATTTGGTGGCGGGGTTGGCAAGCATCATCACTACACCTCGATCGGTTTCTTTTGAATCCCGGCGCGTTTTGCGCTCGTCGGCATCGCAACCGGATGACGGTCTTGTGCCAGGGGCTGCCGGGATGGCCGGCTGGATTCAGAGATAAAAAGGGGAAATCGCGTGTGGCAAACGTGGCTGCCGAGCTACCACGGGGACACTAGGCCCGGCAACCGATCGGTAGCAATAGCGATAGCGCGATGAAGGAGGATTGAACGCGCGGGCCGGCGACCGGAGCGGCGGAGCGTCCGGTGGCAATCGCGAGGGAGGTGCGGTAAGCGGCCATGGGGTGCTAGTCAAACACACTTTTTCGGGAAGCGCAAACGGAAAGAGCGAGGGACGGATCAGATGGTGGTCTTTTCCGTTGATAGCGCGGCGGGCGTTTTGGAGCGGCAAAGGCCGTCTCGGGGGGGGCAAACGATAAGGCCGCCTTGCGGCGGCCTTATGGCAATGCTGGACGTGGCCTAGCGGGCCGGGCCGATACGGGGTTCTACGTAGCGCGGCTCGCGCGGGGTGTCCGTGCGGCGGTCGTCACGGCGGCCGTCGTCGCGCGGATCGCGGCTGGGACGATTGGCGCTCGCTTCCAGGATCCGGGCCTGCTCGGCCACCATGTCGATCTTGCCGATGCGGTTGTGGCGCAATTCCGACAGCGACCGGCGCAGGTCGCCGACGGTGAAGGGCTCCTGCCGGTCGCCCCAGGTCCAGCGCAGCACGCCCAGCGATTCTTCGGACAGGTTGGGCGCCAGTTCGGCCAGCGTATCCGTGCCGACAGGCGTCGCGGCGCCCGAGGCCAGGCTGGCGTAGAACCAGGCACGCACCGAGAAAAAGACGATCAGGGTCCAGATGCCGGCAACCACCCACCAGAGGTAGGGATTGATCCGCTGCGCCATGTCCTGGGTGGGCTGGCCCAGCGTGTGCAGGAAGTCGTAGTTCATGCGCTTGCCGAAATCGAGTATCCAGGAGGCAACCAGATACCAGGCAACGATCGCGACAGCGATGACGATCGCGCGCAAAACGAGTCGGGGAAGCGCCAGTTTGAGCAGGGTCTGGCCGATCAGTCGGCAGTCCTGGCGAACGCTTGCGGGCGAAGTCAGATTCATCATGCAAAATATTGTACCTATGACCCGTCCAATTTTAGAACTGCGGCCTGGCCAGCACCTGACGCTGACCCCACAACTTCAGCAATCGATCCGGTTGCTGCAGTTGTCGACGCTCGACCTTGAAGCGGAAATCTCGCAAGTGCTGGCGGAAAACCCGCTGCTGGACCGGGAGGACGAGCCGTCGTCGGCCGAGGCGGAGTCGCGCGCGGAGTCCGAACGCGAATCCTCCGTGCAAGACGACGAGCCGGCGGCCGAGCGCGAGACGCCCATCGACGAAATGCCGGGGTCGGGCGGCGTGTACCCCGATGACGACGCCAGCCTGCCCGAGGCGGCGCGCCCGGACACCTTGCGCGAACACCTGCTGGGGCAGCTCG
>DMTA01000362.1 GCA_003454835.1 Achromobacter sp.
CATTGCGGCCGCCGGGTCAGGGTGGCGTCACGGCGGCCAACGCCAGCCAGCTTGCCGACGGCGCGGCGGCGGTGCTGCTGGCCGACAAGGATACGGCCCTGGCCGATGGATTGCGGCCAAGGGCGCGATTCCTGGCGCGGGTGGTGGTCGGTTCGGATCCCGTGATGCAGCTGACGGGCGTGATCCCGGCGGCGCGGCAGGCGCTGTCGCGTGCGGGACTGGCGCTGGAGGATATCGACTGGATCGAGATCAACGAGGCCTTTGCGAGCGTGGTGCTGGCCTGGCAACGCGAATTGGATGCCGACCTGGCCCGCGTGAATCCGTGGGGCGGCGCGATCGCGCATGGCCATCCGCTGGGCGCCACGGGTGCGGGCCTGATGGCCAAGATGCTGGCGGGGCTGGAGGCGACCGAAGGCGAACTGGGCATGCAGCTCATGTGCATCGGCCACGGGATGGCGACCGCAACCATCATCCAGAGGGTTTGATACGGCATGGACAAGACCGGGACCGCCGCGCCACGGGACGATGGCGCGGACACGGAACGGCGCCGGGAACTGGTCCTGGCGGCCGGCAGGCTGTTCAGCAAGCGTGGTTACGAGCGCACGACGGTGCGTGAACTGGCCAAGGCCGTGGGGCTGCAATCGGGCAGCCTGTTCCATCATTTCCGCAGCAAGGAAGAGATTTTGGTCGCCGTCATGAACAACGGCATTCAGGAAGTGATCGACCTGGGAGAAAAGGCGCTGGCCGCGTACGTCGAGCCGGCCGACCGGCTGGCGGCGCTGTTCCGCGTGCATATGTGGAGCATGCTGCACGGCGCGGGCGGCGATGCGATGAACGCGCTGGTGTACGAATGGCGCAGCCTGTCCGCTCCCGGCCAGGCGGTGGTGAAGGGGCTGAGCGACCGCTACGAGGCGATGTGGCAGTCGGTGGTGGCGGGGGCTGTGCAGGCAGGGTTGCTGCAAGGCGATGCGCGCGTCATCAAGCGCTGTGTGCTGGGTGCAATGAACCTGACGGTGCAGTGGTACAAGCCGGGCGGGCGGCTGGCGCCCGCCGCGTTCATCGACGCCATGCTACAGGCGTCATTGCCGGCGCTGCCGGCGGGTGCGGGCAGGTGGCCCGTGGACCCTAACCCCGCCGCTTGAGGAATGCGCCGACGGCGCAGGCCACCGACAAGGCCAGCAGCGAGGCCGCCACGGGCAGCAGGAAATCGGCTTCGCCGTGATAGCCGCCGCCGGTGACGCCGCTGGCCACGCCACCCGTCCAGAGCAGTGCGGTCAGGATGGCGGCGATGAGCGAGATGGCCGTGGCGACGCATAGCACGATGAATACCGGCCGCCGCGCGGGGACGGTGCGGTAGGGAGCGCCCGGCTGGATGCGGCGGGGTTGCTTGATCCAATAGACCAGCCCCGCCACGACCAGCAGCAGCATCAGGATCTTGAAGATCATGACGCGCGCCGATGATCAGTCTTCACGGCGCAGGTGCGGGAAGAGGATGACGTCGCGGATGCTGGGGCTGTCGGTCAGCAGCATGACCAGGCGGTCGATGCCGATGCCGCAGCCGCCCGTCGGAGGCATGCCGTATTCCAGGGCGCGGATGTAGTCCGCGTCGTAGAACATGGCTTCTTCGTCGCCGGCGTCCTTGGCTTCTACCTGCGAGCGGAAGCGTTCGGCCTGGTCTTCGGGGTCGTTCAGTTCCGAGAAGCCGTTGGCGATTTCGCGGCCGGTCATGAAGAGCTCGAAGCGCTCGGTGATGCCTTCGCGCGAGTCGGAGGCGCGCGCCAGCGGCGAGACTTCGACCGGGTAGTCGATGATGTAGGTCGGGTTCCAGAGCTTGGCTTCGGCGGTCTCTTCGAAGAGCGCCAGTTGCAGCGCGCCCAGGCCGGCGCGCGACAGCACGGGGCCGTCGGCGTCGGCGCCCAGCTTTTTGAGCTCGGCGCGCACGAAGGCCGGGTCATCCAGTTGGGCCTGCGTGTAGCCGTCGGCGTACTTGAGGATGGCTTCGCAGATGGTCAGGCGGTCGAAAGGCTTGGACAGGTCCAGCTCGCGTTCCTGGTAGGTCAGGACGGCGCTGCCGCTGGCCGAGATGGCGGCCTGGCGGATCAGCTCTTCGGTGAAGTCCATGAGCCAGCGGTAGTCCGCGAAGGCTGCGTAGAACTCCATCATCGTGAATTCGGGATTGTGACGCGGGCTGACGCCTTCGTTGCGGAAGTTGCGGTTGACTTCGAACACGCGTTCGAAGCCGCCCACGATCAGGCGCTTGAGGTAGAGCTCGGGCGCGATGCGCAGGAACATTTCCATGTCCAGCGCGTTGTGGTGCGTGACGAAGGGCTTGGCCGCCGCGCCGCCCGGAATCGGGTGCAGCATGGGGGTTTCGACTTCGAGGAAGCCCGCGTTCAGCATGAACTGGCGGATGCTGCCCACGGCCTTGCTGCGCGCTTCAAACGTGCGGCGCGTGGCGTCGGTCATGATGAGGTCGACATAGCGCTGGCGGTAGCGCAGTTCCTGGTCGGCAACGCCGTGGAACTTGTCGGGCAGCGGGCGCAGCGACTTGGACAAGAGGCGCGCGGACGCGGCGTGCACCGAGAGTTCGCCCTTGTTGGTCTTGAAGACCGACCCTTCGATCGCGATGATGTCGCCGATGTCCCATTGCTTGAACGCGGCGTAGACGTCTTCGCCGAGCGTGCCGCGGTCCAGGTAGATCTGGATGCGGCCGGTGCTGTCCTGCAGCGTGGCGAAGCTGGCCTTGCCCATGACGCGCTTGAGCATCATGCGGCCGGCGACCTTGACGGTGACGGCGGCGGCGGCCAGGGCTTCCTGTTCCTCGCCGTCGTACTTGTCATGCAGGGCCGCGGCGCGGGCGTCCGGGACGAAATCGTTGGGGTACGCGACCCCGGTTTCGCGCAGTTTGGCCAGCTTGGCGCGCCGTTCGGCGATCAAGCGGTTTTCATCCTGGGCGGGAGCCGGAGTGGTCGAGTGGTCGGTCATGGTCGGGGGATCAGTCGTAATTGCGGATGTCGTCGATTTCGGTCGTGCCGAAATCTTCGCGATCCAGGTAGGCGAGGATGCGGGAGGCTACGTTGGCGGGCGAGGACAGCTTGCCGGTGGCATGGAAGTCCTGGAACTTGGCCAGCGCGGGGAAGCTCTCGACGGAGCTGGCGCGGATGGCAGCCTGCATGTCGGTGTCGACGATGCCGGGGGCCAGCGCGACGATGCGCGCGCCGTCGGCGCCTTGTTCCTGCTTGACGACGCGGGCGTGCATGTCGAGCGCGGCCTTGGTGGCGCAGTACACGCCCCAGCCGGCGTTCGGGTTGCGGCCCGCGCCGGAGGAGATGTTCAGCACGCGGCGGTCGGCCTTGATGTCGGCGACGGCGGCGAGAAAGCGCGCCGTGAGCAGCATGACGGCGGTGACGTTCAGGTTGAAGGCGTCGGTGATGGCCGCGCCGTCGGTGAGTTCGTCGGTGCGCGCCACGGGATGCACCGTGC
>DMTA01000526.1 GCA_003454835.1 Achromobacter sp.
GCCCGGCGTCACGCCCAGGATGCGCAGCACGTTGGGATTCTTGCTCTTGAGCATCTCGTCCACGTTCTTCTGCGTGATGCCGTATTCCTCGGCTTCCAGCAGCGCGAACAGCGTCCAGCGCACGATGCCCAGCCAGTTCTCGTCGCCCTGGCGCACCATGGGGCCCAACGGCTCCTTCGAGAACCGCTCGGGCAGGATCTCGTAGTCATTCGGGTTGGCAACCTGCGTGGCGCGCACGGCGGCCAGTTGCGAGGCGTCGTCCGTGAAAGCGTCGCAGCGGCCGGATTCAAAGGCGCGCACGACCTCGGTCACCTTGTCGATCACGACCGGCTTGAACTCGATGTTGTTGGCGCGGAACCAGTCGGCCAGGTTCAGTTCGGTGGTGGTGCCGGGCTGCACGCAGACCGTGGCGCCGTTCAGTTCCTTGGCGCTCTTGACGCCCAGCTTCTTGCTCACCAGGATGCCCTGGCCGTCATAGAAACTGGCGGCGACCGCGGACAGACCCAGTGACGTGTCGCGCGTCTGGGTCAGCGTCACGGTGCGCAGCAGCACGTCGACCTCGCCCGATTGCAGCGCGGTGAAGCGTTGCTGGGTGGACAGCGCGGTGCCCTTGAACTTGGAGGCATCGCCAAACACCGCCGCCGCCACCGCGCGACAGATGTCCACGTCCATGCCTTCCCATTCGCCCTTGCTGTTCGTCGCGGAGAATCCGGAGACCCCGTCCGTCAGGCCGCATTGCACGAATCCCTTCTTTTTCACCGCGTCCAGCGTGGGACCGGCCATCGCCGCCTGGGACGCGCAGGCCAGGGCAATCGCGCCGGCCGCAACCATCAATTTCCGCTTCATGTTCTGCTTCTCCTGAGATAGATGACCGCCCTGGGCTCGTAGCCGGGGACAGTTGAAACCAGGTCCTGCCTTACTGGACCGGCCGCCAGATTAAGGCATGTCCACAGCGTGAACAACGCGGGAATTGCTAGTGAAAACCCGTAAAAAGGACGCACCGGTGACCACAGACCCCGTGTCCGGTGATCGAACTTTATTGCCGTCGCCATGCGCCGTCGCGCCTATCCCTGCGTGCCATACTTTTTTTGCGTCTTTGTCCGATAGTCAGCAAAGCCGCAACCCCTTAAAAAAGCCGTCGCGTCACACAAAAATCCGGACGCGCAGCGGCAATCGGCCGATTCATGGAGGAGACAAAATCCATGGCACATGCATGCAAGTCGCAGCCCCATCACCCGGCGGCCACTGACCGCCGCCGCGTTCTGAAAAACGTCCTGTTCGCCGCGCTGGCGGCCGCCGGCCTGGCCGCCGGTCCCGCGTACGCGGCCGACAACTGGCCCAGCAAGCCGATCAAGATCATCGTGCCGTACACGCCGGGCGGATCCACCGACATCGTGACGCGCATCGTGATGGAAAAGCTGGGACCGCGGCTGAACCAGACCATCGTCGTCGAGAACCGTCCTGGCGCGAACAGCAGCCTGGGTTCGGCGCTGGCCGCCAAGGCCGAGCCTGACGGCTACACGTTCCTGTCGATGCTGCCGGCCTACATCATCAACTTCCACCTGTACAAGCTGGGCTACACGCCCGCGGACCTGACGCCCGTTGTGCAGATGGCGGACTTGCCGCTGTTCCTGTTTGTGGCGAACGAGCTTCCCGTCAAGAACGTGGCGGAGCTGGTTGCGTATGCCCGCAAGAACCCGGACAAGCTCACCTACGCCTCCAGCGGCAACGGCTCCAGCGCGCACCTGACCGGCGCCGACTTTGCGCTGCAGAACAAGATCACGATGACGCACGTGGCGTACAAGGGCAGCGCGCCGATCCTGACCGACATCCTGGGCAACCGCGTGAGCATGGTGTTCGATCCCGTCCTCGTGCCGATGCAGTACGTGAAACAGAACCGCCTGAAGGCGCTGGCGTTCACGGGCAAAGAGCGCTGGCCCACGGAACCGGACATTCCCACCATGGAAGAAGCCGGCATGCCGGGCTTTGTCACCGGCTCGTGGGCCGGCCTGATGGCGCCGGCCAACACGCCCAAGCCGATCATCGAACGCATGGCGCGCGAGATCAGCGAGATCGTCAAGGAGCCGGACGTGCGCCAGAAGTTCGTGGATGCGGGCTTTCTGCCGGTGGGCGGCACGCCGGCGGAGTTTGCCGAATTGATGAAGAAGGACTCGGCGCGCTACGCCGAGATCATCAAGCAGGCCAACATCACCGTGAACTGAGCGGGGCCGGGCGCCACGGCGTCCGCCTCATCGGAGCCCTCCCATGATCGACAAGTTCATCGACACGCCGGAAGCCGCCGTAGCGGATGTGCATGACGGCGCCATCGTGCTCATCAGCGGGTTCGGCGGCGCCGGCATGCCCACCGAACTGATCCACGCCCTGATCGACCAGGGCGCGCGCGAACTCACGGTAGTCAGCAACAACGCCGGCAATCGCGAGACGGGCCTGGCCGCGCTGGTCAAGGCCGGTCGCGTGCGCAAGGTGATCTGCTCGTTTCCGAAGGCCTCGCACTCGTGGGTCTTCGACGAGCTCTACCGGCAAGGCCGCATCGAACTCGAATGCGTGCCGCAAGGCACCATCGCCGAACGCTTGCGCGCGGCCGGCGCCGGACTGGGCGGCTTCTTCACCCCCACCGCCTACGGCACCGAGCTTGCCCGCGGCAAGGAGACCCGCATCATCAATGGTCGTGGCCATGTGTTCGAGGAACCGCTGCATGGCGACTTTGCGCTCGTCAAGGCCGACCGCGGCGACCGCTGGGGCAACCTGACCTACAACATGAGCGCCCGCAACTTCGGACCCATCATGTGCATGGCCGCCAGGACCACCATCGTGCAGGTGCGCGCCAAGGCGGAATTGGGCGAACTGCCGCCCGAAGCCGTGGTGACGCCGGGCATCTTCGTCAAGCGCGTGACCGAAGTCCCCAACGCCGCCTTTTCCAGTTAACGCCATCTGCGCGTGCAGGAGTCCGCATGTTTCATCCCTTGACCCGCGAAGCCATGGCGCGCCGCCTGGCTTTGGACATACCCGACGGCAGCTACGTGAACCTGGGCATCGGCATGCCGGTGCTGGTGGCCGCCCATCTGCCCGAAGGCCGCGAGATCGTGCTGCACAGCGAGAACGGCATCCTCGGCATGGGTCCGCCCCCGGCCGAGGCCGACATCAACCTGGACCTCATCAACGCGGGCAAGCAGCCCGTGACGCTGCTGACGGGCGGCTCGTACTTCCATCACGCGGACTCGTTCGCGATGATGCGCGGCGGCCATCTGGACATCTGCGTCATGGGCGGCATGCAGGTCGCGGCCAATGGCGATCTGGCGAACTGGTCGCTGAACAAGCCCGGCGAAGCGCCGGCCGTCGGTGGCGCGATGGACCTGGCCGTGGGCGCGCGCAGCGTGTTCATCATGATGGAGCACAACAGCAAGAACGGCGATCCCAAGATCGTGGAACGTTGCACCTATCCGCTGACCGGCGCCGGCGTGGTGGACCGCATCTACACCGACCTCGCGGTCATCGACGTCACGCCGGACGGCCTGGTGGTCCGGGATATGATCGACGGCATGACGCTGACCGAACTGCAGACGCGCACCGGCGCCCCCCTGCGGGCAGGCTGATGCTGCCCAACCTTCCTCCGCCCGGCTACGCCGCGCCGCCCGCCGCCGAAGACCACCCCGACCAATTGCGCGGGGACCCGGACTACATGCTGACGCTGGCGCGCGGCCTGCACGTCATTCGCGCGTTCGGCACGCGCCGCCATCCGCAGACCGCCGCCGAACTGAGCCGTCGCGCGGGCCTGCCGCGGGCCGTCGTGCAGCGCTGCCTGCACACGCTGATCCTCTTGGGCATGGCCGAACAGCACGGGCGGCTCTACGTGCTGACGCCGCGCATTCTGGGGCTGGGCTATGCGTACTTTTCGTCCACGCCGTTCGTCTCGCTGGCCCAACCCGTGCTTGAAGAATTGAGCGCGACCGTGAACGAGACCTGCGCGCTTGCCATCATGGAAGGCCACGAGATGCTGTATCTCGCGCGGTCCGAGGTGAACCGTCTGCTCGCCACATCGATGGGGTTGGGCAGCCGCCTGCCCGCGTATTGCACGTCGATCGGGCGCGTGCTGCTGGCGGAGCTGCCGGAGCCCGCGCTGGCGCGGTATTTCGCGGCGACCGACCTGCAGCCCTATACGGAATTCACGCTGACCACCGAAACAAAACTGCGGGCGGAACTGGCGCGCATCCGCGAGCAAGGTTATGCGGTGGTCGATCAGGAACTGGAATTGAATGTGCGCGCGATCTCGGTGGCTGTGCGCTCGGCCAGCGGCAAGGCCTGCGGGGCGGTGAACGTCAGCGTGAAGGCGGCGCGCGTGCCGCTGAACCGACTGCAGGACGACTTCCTGCCGCCCTTGCGGCAGGCCGTGGAACGAATCGGGGAATTCCTGGCCGCGTGAGCGGCCGCCAGGTTACAGGCCGGTGGTGTCCAGCGTGAAAGCGGCGGCGGCGCGGCCGATGCGGTCGTTGACCGCGTGCCAGTCATCGGTGGCGGGGGGCGCCTGCACGATGATGCGCGCATAGCCCTGGCCGTCCAGATCGCGCAGCAGGCCATACAGCGCCTGCGCGTAGCGCGCCGGGTCCGCGGATACCGGCTGCCACTGCACGCGGGGATCTGCTGCCGCCGGTTGCGGGCCGTAGGCCACCAGCACCACGCGGCCTTCGGGCAGATTGCGTCCCGCCAGCACATCGGTCATGCGGGCCTCGCTGGCCAGTTCAAGAGGCGTGCGCGGCGCGTAATGCGCTTTCAGCGTGCCGGACGCGCGCGGCGCGGCGGCATCGGGCGCAAAGACCTGCACGCCCAGCACCGCCTCGATCTGCGCGGCGCTGATGTGGCCGGGCCGCAGCAGCACGGGCCCCGCGCCGCGATCCAGGCGCGACAGGTCGAGAATGGTGGATTCGATGCCAACGTCCGACGCGCCGCCTTCCAGCACGGGCATGCCGGCCGCGACTTCGTCCGGGAACTCGTTGCGCACGTGTTCGGCGCGGGTGGGCGACACCTGGCCAAACTTGTTGGCCGACGGCGCCGCCACCCCGCCCTGCCCGTTCGGCTTGCCGGCCGCAAACGCCGCCAGCAGCGCCTGCGCCACCGGATGCGACGGACAACGGATGCCGATGCTGTCCTGCCCGCCGCTCACCGTGTCGACGATGTGCGGCGCGCGCTTCAGGATCAAGGTCAGCGGGCCGGGCCAGAACGCGTCGATCAGCAGTTGCGCCTCGGGCGGCACGTGCGCCGCCCAATACGCCACGTCGCCCTGCGGCGCAATATGAACAATGACGGGATGGTTCGACGGCCGGCCTTTGGCCGCGTAGATCTTGGCGACGGCCTGCGGATTTTCAGCGTCCGCGCCCAGACCGTAGACAGTCTCGGTCGGGAAGGCGGCCAGTTCGCCGTCCAGCATGCGCTGGGCGGCGTGGGCGATTTCCGCGGCGCTGGCGGAGGCGGACGGGGATGAAGACATCGGCGTGTCGCTTACTCGGGCGCCTGCATGCCCAGCGCGGCTGCCACGCGGGCAGCGTCGTCGCGAGCCTGTTGCAAGGTGGCCGCCACGATGGTGATGTGGCCCATCTTGCGGCCGCGGCGCGCCTCGCGCTTGCCGTACAGGTGCAGCTTGGCCGAGGGCACGGCCAGCGCGGCCGCCCAATCG
>DMTA01000101.1 GCA_003454835.1 Achromobacter sp.
ATGATGCCGCGCAGGCCGCGCTGGTGCGCCGCGGCGCCGTATTCGGCCATGTCCTGCGGCATGCGGTGCGCGGAGATGACGCGCGCCTCGTAGGCCACGCCGAAATCCTCCAGCATCGTCACCGCGTGCTTCATGACCTCCCAATCGCTGGAAGATCCCATAATCACGCCCACCACGGGGGAGGCTTGCGCCGCTGCGGAAGTCTGGTCTGTCATAACCGGTGTCTAGTAGTTGAGACACGGCGCACGCGCCGCGAAATGTCGGGGGAGCGCGGGACCAGCCCGCGAAACCCGCTATTTTACCCGGCGCCGAAGACCGCTATGGCAACGTGGCGCTTTTCAGCCAAAGGTAGCTGACCGGATCGTCCGGGCACGGCCCGAAACCGCATTGCAGCGTGGTGCTCCCGGCGTTGGCCAGGGCGACGATGAAAAACAGGGCCATGACCACCATGCCCAGCATCGAGACGGGCTTTTTGAGCATGCTGTCGCCCCACTTGCGGTCCACGCACAGCATGACGACGCAGAACACGATGATCGCCGTGAAGGCAACGAACGCCCAGGTATAGAAGTGCACGCCCAGAAAGGGCGTGCCGTAGCCCGCGTCGCCCGGGGCAATGTGCAGCAGCACCTGGCGTCCCGCGGCCAGCATGCCGGCCAGCGCGCCGGCAATGCTCATTGCATAGTGCATCGGAGACGGGCCCAATCGCATGTTCAAGAGGAAGCCGATCCCCGCAAGAATCAGCGCGACGCGCTGCAGCAGGCACAGCGGACACGGCAGTTCGTCGTAGGCGAATTGCCAGGCGAAGGCCATGCAGAGAATGGCGGTGACCCCGAGCAGCGCCAGGGAATTGAGGATGCGCGAACCGCGCGCGGGATTGCTGGCAAAGATCATCGCCGCCGCTTTACAGGGATAGCGCCAGCGGACTGGTCATGTGGTATTTGCACCAGGCGGCGAAGATGGCCAAGGTCAGCAGCCAGAACGTCACGCAGGGACGGCGCCGGCCCGCGAGACCAAACCAAACTGCCACCGTCCCAGTCACAAAGGGCAGCATCATCACCATGCGGCGCTCCTTTTCTCGGAAATCCCGTATCAAGCAGCGATCGAGTATAGCGTAACAATCCGAAATAATTTCGCGCTAAAAATTCGGGTTTGCCCGAGGAGTTAGACCTGCCGGCGCGCAACTTCAAGACAAGCCGGCGAAAAAAAACCGCTCGGACGACGAGCGGCTTTCTTGGTGTGGACGCGATCAGGCGATCAGGCGGTCCAGGGCTTCGCGATACTTCGCGGCCGTCTTTTCCAGCACTTCCTGCGGCAGGCGCGGCGCGGGCGGGGTCTTGTCCCACGTTTGCGTTTCGAGCCAGTCGCGCACGAACTGCTTGTCGAACGACGGGGGGCTGATGCCGACGCGGTAGCCGTCGGCGGGCCAGAAGCGCGACGAATCGGGCGTCAGCACTTCGTCCATCAGGTGCAGCGTGCCGTTGTCGTCCAGGCCGAACTCGAACTTGGTGTCGGCGATGATGATGCCCTTGGTCGCGGCAAAGGCGGCGGCTTCGGCGTAGAGCTTGAGCGTCACGTCGCGGATGCGCTCGGCCATTTCCTGACCGACTTCCTTGACCACGTGCGCGAAGTCCACGTTCTCGTCGTGCATGCCGAACTCGGCCTTGGCGGCGGGCGTGAAGATGGGCTCGGGCAGCTTGCTGGCCTGTTGCAGGCCGGCCGGCAGCTTGATGCCGCACACCGCGCCGGTCGCCTGATAGTCCTTCCAGCCCGACCCGATCAGGTAGCCGCGGGCAACCGCTTCCACCAGGATGGGCTTCAGACGCTTGACCACCACGGCACGGCCGCGCACCTGGTCTACTTCGTCGGGCGCGACCACATCTTCGGGCTTCACGCCGGTCGAGTGGTTGGGCAGGATGTGCGACAGCTTCTGCAACCAGAATTCGGTCAGTTCGGTCAGCACCTGTCCCTTGCCGGGAATGGGGTCGTCAAGGATCACGTCGAATGCGGAAATGCGATCCGACGCGACGATCAGCAACTTGTCGTCGCCGACGGCGTACATATCGCGCACCTTGCCGCGTCCCAGCAGCGGCAGGGACTTGATGCTGGATTCATGCAAAGCAGAAGTCACGGGAATGGCCTATGGCAAAAATGAACATTCCCGCCGCGGGCGGGCGCCAGGGCGGGAAGGGAAACGAAATCGGACACTGGGCGGAAGCGGCGCCGGACGGCGGCTCCCGCAAAGCGCATAGATTACTGCAAATAAGTTCGCCTTGCCGCCGCTCGGGGCGCGGGGTAGGCTTCCTTTCCCATCCATGATTCGCGCCGGCCGCCACCAGCGTCACGGCGCAACACCGCCCGGAGACAAAGCCGTATGCAGGATGCTTCCCCCAAACGCATGCCCCACGCCAACGCGCAGGTCCACATGACGGGCGGCTGCCAGTGCGGCGCCATCCGCTACGCCCTCACCGACGAGCCCATTACCGCCGCGACCTGTCATTGCCGGGACTGCCAGTATTCCAGCGGCGGCGCGCCGGCCCACGCCCTGATCTTTCCGGCGGGCGCCGTCACGCTGCTGCGCGGCCAGCCCAAAGAGCACCGCTACCAGGGCGACTCCGGCCACACCGTCATGCGCAGCTTCTGTGCGTCCTGTGGCACGCCGCTGTTCGGCGGCTCGGAAGGCATGGGCTATGAAGTCGTCCGCGCGGGATCGCTGGACGACCCTGAAGCATTTCACTCGAAGGTGAGCCTGTGGACGGACTCGGCGCCGTCGTGGCACCACGTCGATCGGACGGTGCCGAGCTTCGCGAAGAATTCGCCGGCGTAACGCGCTTCATCGCTGCCCGCACGAACAAAAAGAGCCGGCCCTCGCGGACCGGCTCTTTCATTTGCCTGCGCCACCTTCGCATGAAAGCGGCGCAGTCGGGGACCTTACTGCTTACTGCACAACCTGCGACAGCTTGCCCGACGCGTATTGCGCGGCGATCTCGGTCAGCGGCAGCGGCTTGATCTTGCTGGCGTTGCCGGCGGTGCCGAATTCCGTGTAGCGAGCGACACAGATCGCCTTGGCAGCGGCGCGAGCGGGCTTGAGGTATTCGCGCGGGTCGAATTTCTCGGGGTTCTCGGCAAAGAAGCGGCGGATCGCGCCGGTCATGGCCAGACGGATATCGGTGTCGATATTGATCTTGCGCACGCCGTACTTGATGGCTTCCTGGATTTCCTCGACGGGCACGCCGTAGGTTTCCTTCATGTTGCCGCCGAATTCACGGATCTCGGCCAGCAGTTCCTGCGGCACGCTGGAGCTGCCGTGCATCACCAGGTGGGTGTTGGGCAGGCGGGCGTGGATTTCCTTGATGCGGGAGATCGACAGGATGTCGCCGGTGGGCTTGCGCGTGAACTTGTAGGCGCCGTGGCTGGTGCCGATGGCGATGGCCAGAGCGTCCAGTTGCGTGCGGCGCACGAAGTCGGCGGCTTGTTCCGGATCGGTCAGGAGCTGATCCATGGTCAGCTTGCCGTCGGCGCCGTGGCCGTCTTCCTTGTCGCCTTCCATGGTTTCCAGGGAACCCAGGCAGCCGAGTTCGCCTTCGACGGTCACGCCCAGCTTGTGCGCGATGTCCACGACCTTCTTGGTGACTTCGACGTTGTAGTCGTAGTCGGCGATGGTCTTGCCGTCTTCTTTCAGCGAGCCGTCCATCATGACGCTGGAGAAGCCCAGATCAATGGCGCCCTGGCAGATCTTGGGCGATTGGCCGTGATCCTGGTGCATGACCACGGGGATGTGCGGGTAGGACTCAACGGCGGCCTGGATCAGGTACTTCAGGAAGCCTTCGCCCGCGTATTTGCGCGCGCCGGCCGAGGCCTGCATGATCACCGGGCTGTCGGTCTCCGCCGCGGCTTCCATGATGGCCTGGACCTGTTCCAGGTTGTTGACGTTGAAAGCCGGAATGCCGTAGCCGTGCTCGGCGGCGTGGTCGAGCAACTGGCGCATGGAGACTAGGGCCATGAGTGGTCCTCCTTAGGTACTGTCTATTGAGAGATGGTTGAAGCCTTGCTGAATGGCGTGATTTTACGGGGGAATCGAAGAAAGGTCTTGCAACGGCCGGTATCCTATCCATTCAGTTGAAACCGGACGCCGTAGGCCGGCTGATATCCGCCCTGCGGCCCCATCCATGCGAACCACGGCCGCGGCGCCCTCCCTCTGTTTTCCCCCCCTTGTGGCCTAGGGCCTGCCCGCGTGCGGCACGTCGACCCGGGTGGCCAGGATGCGTGCCTGCGGTTTGGCGCGCCGGTTGGCTTCGACGAAATCCGGCGCGGCGGCCATGAACAGCGTCTTGCCGTCCGGGCCGCCAAGCGCGGCCGCGAAGATGCCGAACTCGCCGGTATCGATATGCTCAAGAATCCGTCCGCCGCGCTCGACACGCACGATGCGCTTGCCGATGGCGTCGCCCACCCACAGCGCGCCCTCCTCGTCCAGCGCGCCGCCGTCCGGGGCGATCTTGGACGCCGCGATCAAGGCGGTCAGGTCGTCAGTGTCGGGCAGCTCGCCAAAGTTGGCCCAGTCGCGGCGCGGGCCCAGGACGCCGTTGGGCTCGATGTCGAATTCGGAAATGCGATTGGCGAACGTCTCGTTGACGATCAAGGTCTTGCCGTCGGGCGTGATGAACGAGCCGTTGGGAAAGCACAGGCCGTCCGCCACGACCTGCGCCACGCCGTCCGGATCCACACGCACCAGCGTCGTCGTTCGGACGGGTTCGCCCGCCATGATGTCGAACCCGAAATTGCCCACATAGGCGCGGCCCTGCGCATCGACCACCATGTCGTTGATATGGCCGCCGGTCAGTGCGGAAAGGTCGGCATGCACCGACAGCGTGCCGTCCGTCTCGCGCCGCAGCACCCTGCGGTCTTTCATGGACGAGATCAGCAGGCGCCCGTCGGGCAGCCAGCCCAGCCCGGACGGTTGCTGCGGGACCAGACAGACGCGGTCCACCGCCCCCTGCAGCGTCACGGTAATGACCTGCCCGGTATAGAAGTCCGAGGCCCACAGGCGGCCTTCATGCCAGCGGAGCCCTTCCAGATAGGTGTAACCGGAAGCCAGTACGGACAATTCGCGATTTGGCATAGCTTTGTCTCCTTTGTCGCCCCGCGCGGGGCTGGTTCCCAGGTGGCGCCCGGCCTTCCTGATGCGGCCGGAACGGGCATTCTGGCACGGTCGATCTGTCCCCGAACTGACAACTCGCTGTCAGGTTCGCGGCGTTAACATCGCGCCCCAAGGGTTAACCCGAGCAGCGCCCGGCCCCTTGGCATGTCCGTCACCGGACCGCCCGCCCCCCGCCTCATGCCGGCGGACCCGGCCCCTGGCCGAGCGGCGGCTCCCCGTATTCCGTTTTGAACATGAACACTAAGAAGCTGACGCGTTATATCGGCATCGCCATGGTGCTGGGCATCGTGGTGGGCTATGTCTGCAACAAGTTCGCGCAGACCCCGGAAGAGGCGAAGCAGATCGCCTCGTATTTCAGCCTGGTCACCGACATCTTCCTGCGCATGATCAAGATGATCATTGCGCCGCTCGTCTTCGCCACGCTGGTGACCGGCCTGGCCAGCATGAGCGACGCCAGCGCGGTGGGCCGCATCGGCATGCGCGCCATGATCTGGTTCATCGCCGCCTCGGCGATCTCTCTGTTGCTGGGTCTGGCGCTGGTCAACATCTTCCAGCCGGGCGCGCACATGAACCTGGCGATCCCCGACGCAGGCCTGACCTCGGGCCTGAAGACGGGCGATTTCACGCTGAAGGCATTCATCGCGCACGTGTTCCCCAAGAGCATCGCCGAGGCGATGGCCAACAACGAGATCCTGCAGATCCTGGTGTTCTCGCTGTTCTTCGGCGCGGCGCTGTCGTTCATCCGCGGCAAGGGCCACGACACGATCTACAACATGATCGACGAACTGGCCAAGATCATGTTCCGCGTGACCGACTACGTGATGCGCTTTGCGCCGCTGGGCGTGTTCGCCGCCATGGCCGCCGCCATCACCACCGAGGGCCTGGGCGTGCTGGTCAGCTACGGCAAGCTGATTGGCGAGTTCTACCTGGGTCTGGCGCTGCTGTGGGCCATTCTGTTCGGCGTCGGCTACCTGTTCCTGGGCAAGTCAACGTTCCGCCTGGGCGGCCTCATCAAGGAGCCGACTCTGCTGGCGTTTTCGACCGCGAGCAGCGAATCGGCCTATCCCAAGACGATCGAGGCGCTGTCGCGCTTTGGCGTTTCCAAGCGCATCTCGGGATTCGTGCTGCCGCTGGGTTATTCGTTCAACCTGGACGGCTCGATGATGTATCAGTCCTTCGCGGTGCTGTTCATCGCGCAGGCCTACAACATCGAGATGAGCTTCACGCAGCAGCTGACCCTGTTGCTGGTGCTGATGGTGACCAGCAAGGGCATGGCCGGCGTGGCGCGCGCGTCGCTGGTCGTGGTGGCCGCGACGCTGCCGATGTTCCATCTGCCGGAAGCCGGCCTGCTGCTCATCATGGGCATTGACCAGTTCTTCGACATGGGCCGCACCGCGACGAACGTGGTGGGCAACAGCCTGGCGACGGCCGTGATCGCGAAGCTGGAAGGCAAGGAAGAAGGCACCGATGATGCCCCGTCCGCGCAGGCCCCGGGCGAGACGCAGCCCAGCCGGACCGCCAGCCAGAACGCATAAACAAAACGGGCCGCAATGGCCCGTTTTTTGTTGGGCGGCGCCCGCTTGACCGGCGCGGGCGGCCGGGCGCAACATAAAGGCCCATTTCGACCACGTACCGGCGCGGCGCGCATGGGCGCCGCGTCTGGCCCGCACACCATGAATCTTCTGCCTTCCCGGGCGGCCGCAGCCGCCGCGCTTGCCGCTGGTCTATTTGCCGCGGCACCCGCCGCGCATGGCTGGACCCGCATTTCGTGCGACCTTGCCGGCACCGTTGCCACGTTTCCCACCACCTTCCGCCAGTACCGTACCGACGGCACGGAACTGACCCAGGTGCTGTTCAAGCTGAAGGTGAAGGCCGCCGACATTCCGGACGGCGAACGGGCGGACACCGACTGCGCCGAATTCGTAAACAAGGACGTCGACGTGGTGCTGGAGAACGTGGCCGCGCGCAACATCCTGCGCGGCAAGCCGCTGAAGGTGCGCTACAAGTACGACGAATCGCTGGGGCAGACGCTGGCGACCAAATACGAACTGGCGCGCTGAGCCTGCCCAGTTTGGTGGTCGAACCGCCTCAGTCGTTCACGGAACACGAGACGGGCGCACCGTCTTCGAATTCCACGTCGTAGGTGTGCACCGGATCCCACGGCAGCGTGAACCACAGTTCGTAGCCATCGCCGTCTTCGTCGAACAGCCAGAGCGCGCGCAACACGGCTTTTTCAGCCATGGCTTCGGCGGTTTCTTCGGCCAGGAGCTGGTCGTCTTCGATGCCCAGCTTTTTGTAGTGCTCGTACGAGTAGTTGTCGAGGAGGAACTCGGCCGCGGCGAGGATCTGTTCGTCCAGGGTGTCGAGGATGCCCTTGACCACTTTGGAGGCGCCGGCAAGGGGTTCTTCGCCGTCGGTCTGGATCATGACGTGGATGGGCGGGCGGCCTTCTCCGGCGGGGACGTTTTCCGCCGCCCACAGATCGGGTTCTTCGAGGTCCTGGGTGAAATTGAATCGTGCCATCGGGGGCTCCGTAAATTGAAACGGCAAGCCGGAAAAGGCAGCGGCTTGCCCTAGGCCGTGAGACCTTTCAGCCATTTAACCAGATGCCGGCTCCTGCGTCTGTGGCGGGAAGCGACGTTTTTGCGCCTAGGACATGCGCAGGTCCTGCCAGACCGGCGTGGGGGCTAGACGCGTTCCAGGGGCAAATGCGGCAGCGGGGGCAGCGGCGAATGAAGACGCCGAGCATACCAGCGGGTCTGCGGCCGCTGTATGACAAACGCAACGCGGCCGGCGGCAAGGCCCTGACCGCATCCACGGCCGCTCAGCGCAGTTAGCCCCCCATCTGGCCCACCCCGCTACCCGACGGCCTCCCCCGCCTGCGAAGCCACGGCGGCGTCGGCGCACAGGTCCAGCAGAATGTCGGAAAACTGCGATTCCGCCGTCAACGCCTGTTCCCGCTTGCGCCGGATCAGGTTGATCGGCGGCAATTCCCAGCCGAAATCCCACGGCACCATGCGCAGCCTGCCGCGCTGGCACAGTTCGCGCGCGATGTCCTCGGGCACCACCGAGATCGACAATTCGTTCAGCGACAGGATGCCCTCGATCACGTCCGTGGAATAGGCCTCCAGCACCGGCGACGGCGGCTGCAGTCCGGCGCGGATGAAATGCTCGACGATCAATTGCCGCGTCGGCGTGTTGGCCGCCGGCAGAACCCCATCCAGGGCCGCCACGGCAGCCCAGTCCGGCTCCCGCGGCGCCAGCCGCTGCG
>DMTA01000107.1 GCA_003454835.1 Achromobacter sp.
GAAGCCGCGCGCGCGGGCGAGCAGGGCAAGGGCTTCGCGGTCGTGGCCGCCGAGGTGCGCACGCTGGCGCAGCGCAGCGCCCAGGCTGCCAAGGAGATCAAGGTCCTGATCGAAGACACGGTGCAGAAGATCGGCCAGGGTTCGGGCAGCGCCGAACGTGCCGGTGCGACGATGCAGGAAATCGTCAGTTCGGTGCAGCGCGTGACCGACATCATGGGTGAAATCGCCGCAGCCTCGGCCGAGCAGGCGGATGGCATCGAACAGGTCAACCGTGCGGTGTCGCAGATGGACGAGGTGACGCAGCAGAACGCGGCGTTGGTGGAAGAGGCGGCTGCGGCGGCGGGTTCGATGCAGGATCAGTCGGCGGATTTGACGCGGGCGGTGAGTGCGTTCAGGTTGCCGGGCGGCGGGGAGCGGGCGTTGGCTGTCGAGACGGTGTCGTCCGTCCAGGCCGGCGGGTCGCAGTCGTCGTTGCGGCTGGCTGCTTATTGAGCGGGCGGGAACGCGCGAACGACGCTCAAAAATAGCCCCGATCGGTCTCGGGGCTATTTTGTTCTGCGGGGGCATCTGAGCCCAGCCGCAATTTGGATAATCCAGGGATTTGGCAAAAAGTTGTATTAAAGACGGGCATCCCACGCCCTGGTTCATGCCGATGGTATGCCGTTTTTTATGCATCTATTTTTATCCACCTAGTTACCGATGATAGAAAATTTAGATCTGCCACGCGGTGGGTTTTTTTGGTACTGCGCGTGTTGATTTTGATTTGTGTGCGTACTCGAGGTTTCTATTTTTTTGTGCGCGTATCGAGTGCTGTCACTGTAGCTTTTGGGGTTGCTGTATCCGTTGGCCTGCGTTAGCATGCTCCGGCATGCTAATGAACGGAATCCTTATGTCCTGGAACAGACAGACCAGCAACCTTGAAGGCCTCATGGTGGCGGCCTTGAAGAAGAAGAAGGCATTAAGCCTTCAAGAAGTGGTGGAAGCTATTCAAAAGAAGAAGCCTGATGTTTTTACTGGGAAGACTCCGAGAAATTCCCTGTATTCAATCATCTACAGAAGAGAGAAAAACCGTCTTGAAAGAGGTAATGAACTGCTTTTTATGACTGAAAGGGTTAGAGGTGAGGTTGTTTATTCGCTAAATCCTGACTGCACAGAAATCGTATGAAAAGAGCTCCTCACGTCATTCCATATCAGGGAAGTAAGCGAAAGCTCGCGCAAGATATTCTTTCTTATATGGACTTTGAAATAAGCACGTTGTATGAACCTTTTGTCGGTTCCGGTGCTATTACTTTGGCGGCAGCCGCAAACGAAAAAGCTGATAGGTTTGTTGTAGCGGATAAGCTTGAGCCGCTGGCTGAACTTTGGAAACTTATAATTCATGAGCCAGATGCTTTGGTTAAAGAATATTCCAGACTTTGGAATGAGCAGTTGAGTGATCCTGCCGTTTACTTTAAAAAGGTCAGGGCTGATTTTAATAGCACGAAGTCACCATCTGATCTATTGTATCTTGTTGCTAGATGTGTAAAAAACGCCGTCAGATTTAATCGGAATGGTGAGTTCAATCAGGGGCCTGATAACCGTCGTCTTGGGCTCAAACCGGAAAAATTAAAAAAAGAAGTTGATTCGATGTCTCAGCTGCTTAAGGGGCGCATTGAGATTGTTGGTTGTGATTTTAGGGAGGCAATTGCCAAGGCGGATTCTAACGACCTTGTATACATGGACCCTCCGTGGCAAGGAACTAGTGGAAAGAGAGATCCAAGGTATGCTCATCTTCTCGTCCTGGATGAGTTGATTGAGGCATTAGATGCTCTTAATGCTCGCAATGTTCCGTTTATGTTAAGTTTTGATGGAACATGTGGGGATAGAGCTTATGGAGCGGAGTTGCCAGATTTCCTTCAATTAAAAAGGGTCGGTCTTCATGCTGGTCGCTCTAGTCAGGCAACCTTGTTGGGGCGTAATGACGTCACGATCGAGTCGCTTTATCTTTCTCCGGCACTGCTTGCTAAAACTAAAATTAAATCCCTTGAGAAAAGAAATCCCCACCTAGAATTTCTGGGAAAGGCTTTTATTTGATTAATTTCTTTATCTCTTCTTGAATGGACGAGCCATTAAGTTTTGCTCGATCTTCTAGCTTTTGATAGGCGTTGACTTCATGATCAATGAAGGTTACATCTATTCGTCTTTCTTGCCGCATGGCAGTATGTTTATAATTCTCTGGGAATGCCCAATAGCAGGTTTGACAAGTTGCCAAATTTTTATCTGCTAAGAAATTTTGACAATGCTCGCATGTCCAAGACTTTTGTCTTTGGGCTGAGCCAGACAGCAGCATAAAATCCGCGGGATTGCGATCAGTACCTTCATCGCCAGAAATGCGATACGGAATTCGATGATCAATTTGCAAGTGAGTTTCATTATATGCCTCACGGCTAATTGCGCATCTGGCGCCGTATTGTTCAATTAGAACTTTCTTTAGCTGTTTTGGAAGAATCTTTCTCCCGCCCAGTTTTCCATCTTCAATCTTTGAGGGGTCGCCGAAACGGTAAGCACCTATAGCGCGCCCATCGCTTCCTCTAACCTTAAAGGTATCAAGAGGAATCCCCTGGTCACGAACATCGCCTGCTGCACGTGGAGGGTGGTTATATCCGTAGGTGGTCTTGAGATCTTCTGTGGTGATGTAGCCGTACTTGATGATGTGGTCGATAACCACTTTGGCACGGCCAGCAGTCACCTTCTGAGCAGCTTCCAACAACTTAGGATTGATAGTCACGACTTTTACCAATTCGTTATTGACAGGCAGACTATTGTACGCTCACTTACTCTAGTCGAGAAGTCCCGATGAAATAATTGAGGACGTGCGAGGTGCATTTTTTGTTGGGGGCGAAAACGATCTTTTTAATAGCGTAACCAACCTTGTCGATTTGATTGGTGGTTAGACGATTGGAGCAAACGTTAATCGAGGTATGAGGTGCGCAGGCGGTATTCGTTGTAATCGACGATCTATTGATCAATGATCGCTTGGGCGGGCTCAAGATTGGCGAGCAGATGTGCATTGAGGACTTCGGTAAGGTAAGTGCGATGACGCGCTCGACAAAGGCGTTTGATTCGATTTCCGAAGTTGGATATAGCGGATTGAAATGCCTTGGGAGGAGCCCATTCGGTAAAGGCGTCGGAAATCATCTCTGGGTCGTTGTCCAGGCGTGTTGCGTCGGGAGGTCCATAGCAATCGATCAAGCGGCTCCAGACGTGAATCAGGCACGCCGACGGGATGGGGGTGCCAACCTCGATGGGCAAGCATTCCCGATTAGTCCCGTTGACCTGCCCCCAGACTTAGTACGGGACCGACATAAAGTCCAGGGTTAAAAACCGTTTTTGCCGATGCGCCTGAGCAAACTGCTCCGGCGTTAAATATCCAAGCGCGCTATGCGGGCGTTCGGTGTTGTACTCGACGCGCCAGGCTTCGATCAAGGATTTGGCTTGGCGCAGCGACATGAACCAATGCTCAGTCAGGCATTCATCGCGGAATTTTCCGTTGAAGCTCTCGATGTATGCATTCTCCACCGGCTTGCCTGGTCTGATGAACGACAGCTTCACGCCGACCTGATAGGCCCAAGCGTCCAAGGCCCTGCCGGCAAACTCTGGGCCGTTGTCCACGGTGATGGATTTGGGCAGCCCACGCAGTTCCGCGAGCCGTTGCAGCACCTGCGCTACCCGCAATCCCGGCAGTGAGGTATCGACCTCGATGGCAAGACACTCGCGCGTGTAGTCATCGACGATGTTCAAGCACCGGAACCTGCGGCCATAGGCCAGACCGTCAGACACGAAGTCCATCGACCAACTCTGATTCGGCGCCGTCGCAACGGGACGAACTACCCGTTCCGCGGGAGCGATGCGCTTGCGGCGACGCTTACGAACGCTCAAACCGGCTTGGCTGTAAAGCCGCCAGACCCGCTTGTGATTCGTCTGCCAGCCTTCACGGCGCAGCAGAATATGGATGCGCCGATAGCCGTAGCGTCGCTTGAGCGCTGCCATCTCCTTCATGCGATCGGTCAATGCCACATCGTCCGTACGCTTACTTTCATAAGCAAATAGCGACCGGGAAATGCCTACCAGCCCGCAGGCCCGGGTGATACCCATGCCGCGCTCGGTCATCAACGTTCTGACCGCTTCGCGTTTGGCCTGCGGGCTTGCTACTTTCGGTTCAAAAGGTCCTGAAGCGCAGCCTTGTCCAGCATCGATTCAGCCAACAGCTTCTTGAGCTTGTTGTTCTCTTGCTCCAGCTCCTTTAGTCGCTGGGCGTCCGAGACGGTCATACCGCCGAACTTCGCCTTCCAGTTGTAGTAGGTGGCCTCCGAGATCCCGTGCTTGCGGCACAGTTCGGCCACCTTGGCCCCTGTTTCGGCCTCCTTCAACACCCCGATGATCTGTTCTTCCGTAAATCGTTTCTTCATTGCCGTTCCTTTGTGAACGGACTCTACATCGATTTCGTACTAACCACGGGGAGCAGGTCACCGTCAATTGCGTTCGATGTGCGGAGCCTGAGGCTGCACTGGAGCGCATCGCGCATGAAGTCCAGCGACCAACTATTGGGCTCTGTGGTCAGGCCCAACGTCTGTCGAGGCCGCTCTGGTAGCTGCTTCTTGCTGCGCCGATGCAAGTTCAAGCTCATATCGCAGTACACCCGATGAACGCGCTTTTTTCCAGCAGCGGTCGTCGCGCCGCGGCCGGGTAAAGCACTTCAAGAATCCCCAGTCCCCGTGGCGGGTGACAATGGCGTTGAGGGAATCAATGACCTAAGCATTTCTTTCAGATGTCGGTGTTGCCGTCTTGTAGTGCATCGCCCGCGAAAGGCCGGCAATCTAACAAGCGCGCGTGATTGAAAGCTTGGCTTGAACCAGCTATTGCGCCGCCTCGCGTTTGCGGGCAGGCACCCGCCTGCAAAAGGGGGGGGGCTACGATATATTCACCGGCTGCTTTGCGTCATCACCCTCTTCAAGTTCCTCTTTTTGTTTGTGAGAACTGTTATCCCTGCAAGATGTTCGGGTTTGAAGTCGGCGCTTTTGAGATTCTTGGTGTGAAGGAAGGGCCTCATCTTTTTCCCGACTTCTCCCTCCTCAATGATGAGGGTGGGGTGGTGTTGGAATTTCCCATGTCTGTACTTTGGGAAGCACCTGCGGGGGTGGGAGGTGTTCAACCGAAAAGCGTCGCCCTGTGTCTGCCACCTTGCCAAGCGAGGCTAGTCAGCGCAAAGAAAAAAGCCCCTGATTTCTCAGGGGCTTCATTCTTCAATACTTGGCGGAGAGGGTGGGATTCGAACCCACGGTACGGGGATACCGTACGCCTGATTTCGAGTCAGGTACATTCGACCACTCTGCCACCTCTCCGTGGCTGGGTTCCGTAACGGTGATCTCTTGCTGAGCGGTTGCTTTTACAAGATTCACTAAAGATCCCTGGTCGGAAGGATCTTCGTTGTCGGAGCAGCGAAGCCCGCAATTCTACAGGATTTTTTTCTTTTGTGTAAAGGGGTGGAAAAAAGAACGGGTAAAAGGACCACAGCGGGTTTCATCCGGCTTTCAGTCGGCGCAATCTTTGGCCAGAATTCACCCCATTCCGCCCTCTGCGCATTCCATGGACCTCATCCTCATTCTTCTGCTCGCGGCCGTGCTTTGCGTGCCCATCACGCAAAGACTGGGGCTGGGCGCCATTCCCGGCTACCTGATTGCGGGCGTTCTCGTCGGACCGTCGTGCTTCAAGCTGGTCACGAACGTGGACACGATGATCGGCGTGTCCCAGTGGGGCGTCGTGATGATGCTGTTCATCATCGGGCTGGAGCTGTCGCCCAAGCGCCTGTGGGCGATGCGCAACGAAGTCTTCATCCTGGGCACCCTGCAGATGCTGGTTTGTGGCCTGCTGCTGGGGGTGGTGTTCGGCGCGGCCCTGCGGCATCTGGCGGGCATGGAGTGGCAGGCGGCCGTGTTGTGCGGTCTGTCGCTCGCGCTGTCGTCCACGGCGGTGGCGCTGCGGTTGCTGGACGAACGGCAGTTGACGCGTACACCGCTGGGGCGCTCGGCGCTGGGCGTGCTGCTGTTCCAGGACATGGCGGCGATTCCGATGCTGGTTGCGGCCGGCTTGCTGGGGTCGGACGGGACGTCTGCCCCGTCCTTCAAGGAAGCGCTGGTGGCAGTGGCGGTGGTGGCGCTGGCCTACCGGCTGCGTCTCCTGGGTTGGGCGGCCAAGGCGGAATTGAATGAGCTCTTTACCGCGGCGGCATTGCTGATGGTGGTGGGCGCGGCCCAGTTGTTCGACTACGCGGGCCTGTCGGCGGGCCTGGGCGGTTTCCTGGTGGGCGTGCTGATGGCCGAATCGCGCTACCGCCACGAACTGGAAAAGGCGATCGACCCGTTCAAGGGATTGCTGCTGGGCCTGTTCTTCGTGGCCATCGGCATGTCCATCAACCTCAAGGTGGTGGCCCATCACTGGATGTTCATCTGCGCGGGCGTCGCGGCGCTGCTGGCGGTGAAGGCCGTCATCCTTTATGGATTCGCGCGCTTTTTGGGCCTGCCGCGCTACCACCGGCTGCTGTTTGCGCTGGTGCTGGCGCAGGGCGGCGAATTCAGCTTTGCGATCTTCAACGAAGCCTGGGACAACCATCTGGTGAACCTGGAGCAGCGCGACGTGCTGTCGGTGATCGTCGCGGTGTCGATGGGCGTGGTGCCGGTGCTGATCAAGGTGCTCGAGCGCGTGCCGGAGAAATACGGCGGCATGGCGGGTCTGCCTGTGACAGACGCGTTGCCGGTCACGGACACGCCGTCGCCTGCCGACGCCGAGCCGTCCTCCCCCACGGACAAGCCGCCCGTTGCTTGACCCCGCAGCGGGTAAGGGCATGGCATGATTGGCGCCTTGGCGGGCAGCTACACTTGAAGCCCGTTTCGTTTCCCCACGCCAGCTCACAGGAGAAAGCTCATGCTCAAAGGAAAAGTAGCGCTTGTCACCGGTTCCACCAGCGGCATCGGCCTGGGTATCGCCACGGCCTTCGCCGAGCAGGGCGCCGATATCGTCCTGAACGGTTTTGGCGATGCGGCCGAAATCGAGAAGCTGCGCGCGGAACTTGCCGCCAAGCATGGCGTGAAGGTCATCTACGACGGCGCGGATCTTTCCAAGGGCGCGGCCGTGCGCGAGCTGGTCGAAAACACCGTGCGCCAGCTCGGCCGCATCGACATCCTGGTCAACAACGCCGGCATTCAGCACACCGCGTTGATCGAGGACTTTCCGGCCGAAAAGTGGGATGCCATTCTGGCGCTGAATCTGTCCGCCGTGTTCCACGGCACCGCCGCCGCCTTGCCGCACATGAAGAAGCAGGGTTCGGGCCGCATCATCAATATCGCGTCCGCGCATGGCCTGGTGGCATCGGCCAGCAAGTCGGCCTACGTGGCCGCCAAGCACGGCGTCGTGGGATTCACCAAGGTCACGGCACTGGAAACGGCCGGGCAGGGCATCACCGCCAACGCCATCTGCCCGGGCTGGGTGCGCACCCCGCTCGTCGAAAAACAGATCACCGCGCTGGCTGAAAAGAACGGCGTGGACCAGGAAACCGCCGCTCGCGACCTGCTCAGCGAAAAGCAGCCGTCGCTGCAATTCGTGACGCCGGAACAGCTGGGCGGCACCGCCGTGTTCCTGGCCTCGGACGCCGCCGCGCAAATCACCGGCACGACCGTCTCCGTCGATGGCGGCTGGACGGCGCGCTAACAAAGGAACCCCCGAATGCTGTTGTTGCTTTCCCCCGCCAAGAAGCTGGACTACGACTCGCCGCTGCACGTCGAGACGCATACCCAGCCGATGTTCGTGGATCAGGCCGCCGGCCTGATCAAGGTCCTGAAGACCAAGACCGCCGAGGACATCTCGGACCTGATGAGCCTGAGCCCGGCCCTGTCGGAGCTGAACGTCCAGCGCTACGCGCACTGGAAGCGCAGCTTCACGCAGGCCAACTCGCGCCAGGCCGTGCTGGCCTTCAACGGCGACGTCTACGAAGGGCTGGACGCTGCCACCCTGTCGGCCAAGCAGCTCGATTGGGCGCAGGAACATGTCGCCATCCTGAGCGGCCTGTATGGCGTGCTGCGCCCGCTTGACCTGATGCAGCCGTACCGCCTGGAAATGGGCACGCGGCTGGAGAACCCCAAGGGCAAGAACCTGTACGAGTACTGGGGCAGCACCATCGCGGACTACCTGAACGAGCGCCAGGCCGGCCAGAAGTCGCCGGTCGTCATCAACCTGGCCTCTGAGGAGTACTTCAAGTCCGTCGATCAGAAGGTCTTGAAGGCGCGGGTGGTGCAATGCGTTTTCCAGGACTGGAAGAACGGCGCCTGGAAGATCATCAGCTTCCACGCCAAGCGCGCGCGCGGTCTGATGGCGCGTTACGCCATTCAGCACAAGGTCGCCAGGCCGGAAGGGCTGCAGGGGTTTGATCTGGAAGGCTATGCGTACGACGCCTCGGCGTCGTCGGCGGACAAGCTGGTGTTCCGCCGCAAGCTGGACTGACGGCGTCGCTGGGCGGGGAGGTGTCAGACACCTGTTTGGAACTTCGCCTTTTCACAAAAATGCTGGCCTGGCATCTTCTCCAGGCCGGCATTTTTTTCGCCTGCAGAATCGGCGATCCCGCCGTTTACGACGCCGCTGCCGCCACCGGAGGCGTATGCAGCGGGTCGGCCAGCGCCTGCAGTTCCTGGCGGATCATGTGGGTGGCCTTGAGCATCTGCTTCACGGGATAGACCAGCGCCGCCTGGTCGCCTGCGGTATCGAACTGCGTGGGCAGATCCAGCGGCACGCGCGGGCTGGTTTCATCCAGCAGCACGGTCATGCCGTCCAGCGCCAGACGGACCGGCTCGGGCGTGGCGGGCAGCGCCGCCAGAATCGGAATCGCTGCGGTGATCTGCGAGGCCAGCACATGGTTCTGGATCAGCAGATTGTTCAGCTCCGGCACGTCCACTTGATGCGACTTGGGCTCGCTCATCATGCGGTAGAACGCCTCGGCGAAATTGCTGAAGGCGATGTGGACGTTCTTGCGGGCCAGGCGCCAGGCGAGGTCGGCGTCGGTGACGGCGGGCGTGTCGGTGGCAGCCGCGCCAACGGGCGCGCCGTGCGCCTGCATGGCTTCGACGTAGCGCAGGCCGGCCAGCAGATACTCGCGGTTGGCGCGGGTTGCAGCCGAGGCCAGCGGCTTCAGGTAACGCGCCTCCCACCACGGCAGGATGTAGCTGCACACCAGCGCCAGCGCGCAGCCCAGCAGCGTGTCGATGGCGCGTTCGCCGATCACCGACATGGACACCGTGCCCGGCGACACGAAATGGAACACCAGCACCACGAACAGCGTGTTGAAGATCGCGCTGGCCATGTAGTTGAGCTGCACCAGGCTGTTGCCCATGATGCAGGCGCCCAGCAGGACGGCGAACAGGATGCTGGGCTCGTCGGTCACGTTGAACAGCAGCAACGCGGCGATGCAGCCGATCAGGGTGCCCATCAACCGCCAGCCATTGCGCTGGCGCGTCAGCGCGAAGCCCGGCTTCATGATGATCACGATGGTCAGCATGATCCAGTAGTTGTGCGCCGAGAACTCGGGCGAGAGCCAGCGGCTGGCCAGCGTCATGGCGATCGCGGCGGCGGCCGTCACGCGCAGCGCATAGCGGAAGTGCGGGGAATCCAGCCGCAGGTTGCTGGTCAAGAGGCCAAAGCGGAATTCCTGGCGCGAAATGAACCGCGTCAGCGACTTGTTGATGCGCAGCACGTCGGTGGGCTTGGCATCGGGCGAGGCCGCGGTGTGGTCGGCCAGCCGGTCGACGATGCGCGCCGAATTGCGCAGGCGCCGCAGCACCTGCACGATCAGCGCCAGCATCTCCGGATCGCGCTCGCCCAGGCCTTGCTGCTTGAGCTGTTCGATTTCGTATTCGATGGCGCGCAGTTCCGCCTTGGCGCTGCTGCGGTACTGCACCTTGCGCCCGCGTGATACGTCCAGCGCGATGCGGTTCAGTTCCAGCGACATCTTCACCAGGGCATCACGCATGAACATGAGGCAATCGTTGCCGGCCAGCGTGCGGCGCAGCGCGGCGTAGTCGGTGTGCGTGGCGACCAGCGTGTCCAGCAGTTGCAGCATGTCGACGAACATGTTCCAGATCATCACGCGCTGGCGGTCGCCGAGGCCCTTTCCGCGGGGCAGGGCGCGCAGCACCATGTCGCGCGCGGCCTGGTGCTTTTCCGTCATGACGGACTGGCGCTGGATCAGATCACGATAGGCCTCGTCCAGATCGGAAGTTTCGTCGTAAAAGGCCGCCCGCGCCGCCACATAATCGGCGGTGGCAAACAGCGCCACCGACATCGCCTGTTGCTCTTCGCGCAGCCAGAACAGGCGCGAAAACCCCAGGCTGAACACCACGTAGAACAGCGCACCGCCCAGCGTGGCGGCGGCATGGGCCAGGACCTCGTGCGGCGCCAGCGGCGAGTGCATGGTCAGCGTCATCAGCAGGAGGCCCGCAAAGCCGATCAGGCCGCCGCGTTTGCCGAACACGGTGAACATCGAATAGACGAAGCATTGCGCGATGACCGCCAGCCAGATCAGCACTGGATGCGAGGACGCCAATCCCGTGATGATGACGGTGATCGTGCCCAACGCCGCGCCGCCCAGCATTTCGTTGGTGCGATGCCGCTGCGGGCCGCCCGGCTGGTCGATGATGGCCAGGCATTGCGCGCCGAAGGTCGCCACCAGGCCGGTGGTGTAATTGCCGAAGATGCCGCCCAGCACCAGCACAGGCAACAGCATGCCGACCCCCTGGCGCACCCCTCCGAAGAAGTAGTGGCTATAGAGAAAGCGGCGAATGCTGGCAATGCGCAAATCCATGGGCGGCGGCTCGGTTCTGGACGACGCAACAAGTATAGAGAGGCCATCGCGGCTTTTGGGGCCGGATAGTGACCGAACCTTCCACGCAACGGTCGGCGAAAGTCGATTTGCCACCTTTGACGCAACGCGGTAAATTGCTCCACTTGCTTCGGTCTGCCTATCCGATACCGGAGCGTTGATGCGAACGGCCAGGGTCACATCCCAGCCGTTGTGCAGCAAGTCTCACCTGCCGTTGGCCGCGCCACAAGCGTGTGTTGCCAAGGCTTCCATTTCGACCTCCAGCGTCCCCCAGGGGCGTTTGCACTGCGTTCTGTCGAGCGTGTGCCGGGTCGGCAAGGTGTCCGGGTGGCGTGGCTCCGTGAGCCGCTAAGCGCCGGATCATGTTGTCGTAACCGGTATGGGTTCAGTTGCCGCCGTATCCGGGCGCGCAGCAGTCAGGGTTGCAGGGCCGGTTTTGAAAGGAACTACAACATGGAAATGAATGGCGCCGATATCGTCGTGCGCTGCCTGGCCGATGAAGGCGTGGAACACGTTTTCGGCTACCCTGGCGGCGCGGTGCTCTACATCTACGACGCAATCTTCAAGCAAGACAAATTCCAGCATATCCTGGTTCGTCACGAGCAAGCTGCCGTGCACGCGGCCGATGCCTATTCGCGCTCGTCGCAGAAGGTCGGCGTCTGCATCGTGACCAGCGGTCCGGGCGTGACCAATGCCGTTACCGGCATTGCCACGGCCTACATGGACTCGATCCCGATGGTCATCATCAGCGGGCAGGTGCCCACTGCGGCCATTGGCGAAGACGCTTTCCAGGAATGCGACACCGTCGGCATCACGCGTCCCTGCGTCAAGCACAACTTCCTTGTGCGCGACGTGAAGGACCTGGCCGAAACCATGCGCCGCGCGTTCTACATTGCGCGCACGGGCCGTCCCGGTCCGGTGCTGGTGGATATCCCCAAGGACATCACCGTCGCGCAGTGCAAGTACGTGCCGCCCAAGGGCGAGATCTCGATGCGTTCCTACGCGCCCGTCAACAAGGGCCATCAGGGACAGATCAAGAAGGCCGTGCAGATGCTGCTGGCGGCCGAGCGCCCAATGATCTACACGGGCGGCGGCGTCATCCTGTCGAACGCCGCGCCCGAGCTCAACAAGCTCGTGACGCAACTGGGCGCGCCCTGCACCAGCACCCTGATGGGTCTGGGCGGCTACCCGGCCAGCAGCGGTCAGTTCGTGGGCATGCCCGGCATGCACGGCACGTACGAGGCCAACATGGCCATGCAGCACTGCGACGTGCTGCTTGCCATCGGCGCCCGTTTCGATGACCGCGTGATCGGCAATCCCAAGCACTTCGCGCAGAACGCCCGCAAGATCATCCACATCGACATCGATCCCTCGTCGATCTCCAAGCGCGTGCGCGTGGACGTCCCGATCGTGGGCAACGTCAAGGACGTCTTGGCCGACCTCAGCGCGCAGTTCGAGATCGCCGCCGCCGAGCACAAGCCGGCCTCGCTCGCCAAATGGTGGGACCAGGTCGAGACGTGGCGCGGCAAGGAATGCCTGAAGTTCGCCAACTCGGACGAAGTCATCAAGCCGCAGTACGTGGTGGAAAAGCTCTGGGAAGTGACCGGCGGCGACGCCTTCGTCACCTCGGACGTTGGCCAGCACCAGATGTGGGCCGCGCAATACTACAAGTTCGACAAGCCGCGCCGCTGGATCAATTCCGGCGGCCTGGGCACCATGGGTGTGGGCCTGCCGTACGCCATGGGCGTGCAGATGGCCAATCCGGGCAAGGACATCGCCGTGATCACCGGCGAGGCCTCGATCCAGATGAACATCCAGGAACTGTCGACCTGCCACCAGTACCGCCTGACGCCCAAGATCGTCTGCCTGAACAACCGGTTCCTGGGCATGGTGCGCCAATGGCAGCAGATCGACTACGGCTCGCGCTATTCCGAGTCGTACATGGATTCGCTGCCCGACTTCGTCAAGGTCGCCGAGGCCTACGGCCACGTCGGCCTGCGCATCGAACGCCCGGCCGATGTCGAACCGGCGCTGCGCGAAGCGTTCGGCAAGCACAAGGAGCGCCTGGTCTTCCTGGACTTCATCACCGACCGCACCGAAAACGTGTGGCCGATGGTCAAGGCCGGCCGCGGGCTGACTGAAATGCTGCTCGGCTCTGAAGACCTGTAAGGAGGCCCCGCAATGAAGCACGTGATTTCCGTCCTCCTCGAAAACGAACCCGGCGCGCTGTCGCGCGTGGTGGGTCTGTTTTCCGCGCGGGGCTACAACATCGAAACCCTGACCGTGGCGCCCACCGAGGACTCCACGCTGTCGCGCATGACCATCGTCACGACCGGTTCGGACGAGGTCATCGAACAGATCACCAAGCATTTGAACCGCCTGGTCGATGTCGTGAAGGTGGTGGACCTGACCGAAGGCGCCCACATCGAGCGCGAGCTGATGCTCGTGAAGGTGCGCGCCGTCGGCAAGGAACGCGAGGAAATGAAGCGCATGGCGGATATCTTCCGTGGCCGCATCATCGACGTCACCGACAAGTCCTACACCATCGAATTGACCGGGGTGCAGGAAAAAGTACAGGCCTTCCTCGAGGCCCTGGACCGCAGTGCCATCCTTGAAACCGTACGCACCGGCGTGTCCGGCATCGGACGCGGTGAACGGATTTTGAAGATTTGACCGGCCTTCCAGGCCTGCCTCACCCTACATCTGAATCAAACGAATATCCAAATACTGGAATCTGGAGCACAACATGAAAGTTTTCTACGACAAAGACTGCGATCTGTCCCTCATCAAAGGCAAGACCGTTGCCATCATCGGCTACGGTTCGCAAGGTCACGCGCACGCGCTGAACCTGCATGAGTCGGGCGTGAAGGTCATCGTCGGCCTGCGCAAGGGCGGCGCCTCGTGGAACAAGGCCGCCAACGCCGGCCTGGAAGTCAAGGAAGTCGCGGAAGCCGTCAAGTCGGCCGACATCGTCATGATGCTGCTGCCCGACGAGAACATCGCCTCGGTCTACAACAACGAAGTCCACGGCAACATCAAGGCGGGCGCGGCCCTGGCGTTTGCCCACGGTTTCAACGTGCACTACGGCCAGGTCGTGCCGCGCGAAGACATCGACGTCATCATGATCGCCCCGAAGGCTCCCGGCCATACGGTGCGCAACACGTACAAGCAGGGTGGCGGCGTGCCCCACCTGGTGGCCGTGTACCAAGACAAGTCGGGCGCCGCGCGTGACGTGGCCCTGTCGTACGCCAGCGCCAACGGCGGCGGCCGTGCCGGCATCATCGAAACCAACTTCCGCGAAGAAACCGAAACCGACCTGTTCGGCGAACAGGCCGTGCTGTGCGGCGGTACCGTCGAACTGATCAAGGCCGGTTTCGACACGCTGGTGGAAGCAGGCTACGCGCCCGAAATGGCGTATTTCGAGTGCCTGCACGAACTGAAGCTGATCGTCGACCTGATCTACGAAGGCGGCATCGCCAACATGAACTACTCGATTTCGAACAACGCCGAATTCGGCGAATACGAAACGGGTCCGAAGATCGTTACGGACGAAACCCGCAAGGCCATGCGCCAGTGCCTGACGGACATCCAGACCGGCGAATACGCCAAGAAGTTCATCCTGGAAAACGCCGCCGGCGCCCCTACGCTGACCTCGCGCCGCCGCATCAACGCGGAATCGCAGATCGAGCAAGTGGGCGGCAAGCTGCGCGCCATGATGCCCTGGATCGCCGCCAACAAGCTGGTGGACAAGTCCAAGAACTGATCCCCTAGTCAGGCGGGGCGCGGCCCCGCCGGTCAGGATCGAAGCGGCATGCCTCTCGAGGGCATGCCGCTTTTTTCTTATTTTTGGCCTTTTCGCGGCCATTTGGGCTCTTTGGCGCCAAATGGGAGCGGGCACGATCCTTGCTGTAGCCCGCAAGCAGGGCCAGATAGGTTAACCTTTCAAAGTCCGTCGTAAGTTATTGAGACCATGCCCAATTTTTCCATGCGCGATTCCGAGAACCGCCACCGGAGCATTTACCTGCTCCCCAACGCGTTCACCACCGCCGCTTTGTTTGCCGGGTTCTACGCTGTGGTGCAGGCCATGAACGACCGCTTCGAGGTCGCCGCCATCGCCATTTTTGTCGCCATGGTGCTGGACGGCATGGACGGTCGGGTGGCCCGGCTGACCAATACCCAGTCCGCATTCGGCGAGCAATACGACTCGCTGTCCGACATGACGTCGTTCGGCGTGGCGCCGGCGCTGGTCATGTATGAATGGATTCTCAATGACCTGGGACGCTGGGGCTGGCTGGCGGCCTTCGTCTATGTGTCTGGCGCGGCGTTGCGGCTTGCACGGTTCAACACCAACATCGCGGTCGTGGACAAACGTTTCTTCCAGGGATTGCCCAGCCCGGCCGCGGCCGCGCTGGTGGCGGGTTTCGTTTGGCTGGCCGTGGACAACAAGCTGCCCATCCATGACAGCCTGATGGCCTGGGTGGCGTTCACGCTGACCATGTACGCCGGCATCACCATGGTGTCGAACGCGCCGTTCTTCAGCGGCAAGAGCTTCGCCCTGGGCCGTAGCGTGCCGTTCTGGGGCATCCTGCTCGTCGTCGCGGTGTTCGTATTCGTGTCCAGCGATCCTCCCGTCGTGCTGTTCGGTCTGTTCGTGCTCTACGGCCTGTCGGGCTGGGTTACCTGGCTGTGGCGCTGGAACAAGGTGCGCCGTCTCCAGCAGGAGCGTCGGGGTCATTCGTCCTGAGGTCCAGACGCCGCAAAAAAACCCGCCATCGCAAGATTGGCGGGTTTTTTGTTCTGGCGTTGCTACCAGAAGTTGAAGCGGTCGTCGTCGTACATGGGGTCCGGCCCCGGATGGAAGTGTGTCACCTTGCTGCCGTCGCGGCTCATGTATACATACATCAGGGAATTCCAGACGCTGTTTTCCTTATAGCGATACGACCAGACGACCTCGCGTTTTTCGCCCAGGCCGGCCTGATCGATGCGAGCTGGCGGCCCGAATTCGCAGCGCACCCGATCCGGCCCCCAATCTCCTGTCTCGAGCACCTTGAAGTGCGCGTCGGTCAGCAGCGGCATCACCCGGTCGACCCGGCCATCGGGGCCGACGTTGGCGCCCCAGGCGTACTGGCCCATGGGCTGCTGCGTCCAGATCACCCGGCGGCCGCCATTGGCCTGGGGGCATTCGAAATTGGGCGCGCCAAACTGCGCCTGTACCTGCGAGAGCGGGGTGCCGGGCGGCACTTCGGTCATGTTGGCGCAGGCGGCCAGTCCGGCCAGTGCGATCGAGACCAGGGTCACGCGGGCCGTTCTGTAATAGCTGATCATGTCCATGCTCCTTGGGGTGCACACTGGGGCTTGGCCGGCCCTCGCGCCGGGGCCGGTCTTCTTGCTGGGGTAATTCTAGCGAATCAGCTATAATCGCCGAGCTTTATCAAGTGTATTGATTCTGCAAGATACTTTGCGCCAGCCGCCGGCGGCTTGTCGCAGTACCCGCAACGTGGCGTCACGCCTTATTTGCCGGTCCTGCCCGATCCCGCCAATGGCAGCAGTGAGAAAGCGAATTCAAGCCTGGCTCGCGCAAATTTTTTCCAAACCACGTCAGGGCGCCTCGGCCCTGTCGCATGTCCGAAGAGGTCATCAATGTCTGTAGCTGACATCAAGAAATCCGATATCGTTGCGCAATTCCAACGCGCTCAGGGCGATACCGGCTCCCCCGAAGTTCAGGTGGCTCTGCTCACCGCCCGTATCAACGAGCTGACCGGTCACTTCAAAGAACACATGAAGGATCATCACTCGCGCCGCGGTCTGCTGCGTATGGTCAGCCGTCGCCGCAAGCTGCTCGACTATCTCAAGGGCCGCAATCCCGATTCGTACCGCGCACTGATCGAAAAACTCGGTCTGCGCAAGTGATCGACGGGGCTGGCTCCCCATGACGCAACCGTGGTCGGTGCGACGCATGTCGCAGCGGCCACGGTTTTTCATTTGTAAGGAATAATCGTCATGTTCAATAAAGTGACTAAATCGTTCCAGTACGGCCAGCACACGGTCGTCCTGGAAACTGGCGAAATCGCTCGCCAGGCCTCCGGCGCCGTTGTGGTGTCGATCGAGGACACCGTCGTCCTGGCCACTGTCGTGGCTTCCAAGAAGGCCAAGCCGGGTCAGACGTTCTTCCCGCTGACCGTCGACTACATCGAAAAGACCTACGCCGCCGGCCGCATTCCGGGTGGCTTCTTCAAGCGCGAAGGCAAGCCGTCCGAAAAGGAAACGCTGACGTCGCGCCTGATCGACCGTCCGCTGCGTCCGCTGTTCCCCGAAGACTTCTACAACGAAGTCCAGGTGGTCCTGCACACGCTGTCGGTCAATCCTGAGATCGATCCCGACATCGCCGCCATGATCGGCGCCTCCGCCGCGCTGGCCATCTCGGGCATCCCGTTCAACGGCCCGATCGGCGCCGCGCGCGTCGGTTACATCGATGGTCAATACACCATCAACCCGACCGCATCGGACCTGAAGTCGTCGAAGCTGAACCTGGTTGTCGCCGGTACGGAAAACGCCGTGCTGATGGTCGAATCGGAAGCTGACCAGCTGTCCGAAGAAGTCATGTTGGGCGGCGTGGTCTATGGCCACCAGCAGATGCAGACCGTCATCAACGCCATTCACGAACTCGTGAAGGACGCCGGCAAGCCCGATTGGGACTGGCAGGCTCCCGCCAAGGACGAGGCCCTGATCGCCGCGGTCACGGCCGCCGCCCAGGAAGGCCTGAACGCCGCCTACCAGATCCGTGAAAAGCAGGCCCGCACCACCAAGCTGCGTGAAGTGTCGGCTGACGTGTCGGCCAAGCTGGCTGCCGCCGCCGCTGAAAAGGGCGAGCCGCTGCCGGACGCCGTCACCGTCGACAACATCATGTTCTCGCTGGAATCGGCCATTGTCCGCGGCCAGATCCTGAACGGCGAACCGCGTATCGACGGCCGCGACACTCGCACCGTCCGTCCGATCAGCGTGCGTCTGGGCGTGCTGCCCCGCGCGCACGGCAGCGCCCTGTTCACCCGTGGTGAAACCCAGGCGCTGGTCGTGGCCACGCTGGGCACCAAGCAAGACGAACAGATCATCGACGCGCTCATGGGCGAGTACCGTGACCGCTTCATGATGCACTACAACATGCCTCCGTTCGCCACCGGCGAAACCGGCCGCATCGGCGTGCCGAAGCGCCGCGAAATCGGCCACGGCCGTCTGGCCAAGCGTTCGCTGGTGCCGCTGCTGCCGGCCCCCGAAGACTTCCAGTACACGATTCGCCTCGTGTCGGAAATCACCGAATCCAACGGCTCGTCGTCGATGGCCTCGGTTTGCGGCGGCTCGCTCGCCATGATGGACGCCGGCGTGCCGGTCAAGGATCACGTGGCCGGTGTGGCCATGGGTCTGATCCTGGACGGCGGCAAGTTCGCCGTGCTGACGGACATCCTGGGCGACGAAGATCACCTGGGCGACATGGACTTCAAGGTTGCGGGCACCGAAAACGGCGTCACCGCACTGCAGATGGACATCAAGATCCAGGGCATCACCAAGGAAATCATGCAGGTTGCGCTGGACCAGGCCCGCGAAGGCCGTCTGCACATCCTCGGCAAGATGAAGGAAGCCCTGGACGGTTCGCGCGGCGAGCTGTCGGCTTTCGCGCCGCGCATGCTGACCATCAAGATCAACCCCGAGAAGATCCGCGACGTGATCGGCAAGGGCGGCGCCACCATCCGCGCGCTGACCGAAGAAACCGGCACGCAGATCGACATCTCCGACGACGGCACGATCGTGATCGCCAGCGTCGACGAAGCGCAGGCCAAGGAAGCCCAGCGCCGCATCGTCGAGCTGACCGCCGACGTCGAAGTGGGCCAGATCTACGAAGGCTCGGTCCTGCGTCTGCTGGACTTCGGCGCCATCGTGCAAGTGCTGCCGGGCCGCGACGGTCTGCTGCACATCTCCGAAATCGCCAACTACCGCATCGCGAACATCAACGATGTGCTGAAGGTCGGCCAGCAAGTCCGCGTCAAGGTCATCGAGGCCGACGACAAGGGCCGCCTGCGCCTGTCCATCAAGGCGATCGGCGGCATCGAGCAGCAGCAAGCCGCTGCCGCTCCCGAAGCTGCTCCCCAATCGGAACCGCAAGCTGAATAAGCCTGCAGTCTCCTGATTGAAAGACGGCGCCCTTATCTGGGCGCCGTTTTTTTGCCTGTCGCCACGGCAGGGATGCGGGACGGTCCGCTGTTCCCCAGTTCGCCCGCGTTCCTGTAAAGTCTTGCGCGAGAGACGCGCCGCCGGTTGACAGCGGCGCGCTTCACGCTTGATCGAAGGGGGCATACGGATGAGCAAGGCATGACGGCGTGGCCGATAACCGCAGTCACCGCAGCGCTGCTGGCTGCGCTGTTGACGGGCTGCATGTCGCCCCCCGGGGCGGGCCAGCGCGGCCCCAAGGGCGAAGACATGTCGGCGGACCAGTTCGCGCAGACGGACTTCAACCGAACGGTCACGCTCGAGGTGCGCGACAACCTGACCAGCCTGTATTCGCTGCTGGACAAGCTGTACCGCCGCAATCCGCGGGAATGGCGCAAGACCGGTGCGCCGGACCTGGTTACGGCGGTGAACCGCGTCAAGCATTCCGTCGAAGTCCGTGTGCCGCCGCGTGATCTGAGCGGGCTGCGCGACATCCAGATCCTGGCGGTCGCCCTGGACCCCAGCTATCCGGGCGACCGGGTTGGCGCCTTCATTTACGGGCTTGCGGACACCATCATCGCCGCGCATAACGGCAAGACGCGCCTGTACGCGACAGACGCCCTGGACGGCCAGCGGGTCTACAATGCCGCACGGAACGTCGAGGCCGCGGCCTGGTTGCTGGCCACGCGCCGCAACAACCAGGGCGAATTGCTGTTGCTGGCCAACGAAATTTCCCCGACCGCCACGAATCTCAGCTTCGAGCGCGAGTTCGGCGCCATCATCGGCCGGCTGGACCTGATCGCCAACCTGCTTGGCGAGAACTCCCGGCGGATCGGCATCAACTACGCCCAGGGCCTTTTGCTGTTCAACTTCCTGCCTGTGCGTTAACCGGATTTCCATCGTGATCGATATCGCATCCATCCAGGCCGCCCGCGAAAACCTGCGCGGGCAGGTCCTGAAGACCCCGTTTACCTTGTCCCGCACGCTGTCCGACATTTTCGGCGCCGAGATCTGGCTGAAGTTCGAGAACTTGCAGTTCACTGCATCCTTCAAGGAGCGCGGGGCGCTGAACCGCATGCTCACGCTGTCGGACGAGGAGCGCGCCAAGGGAGTGATCGCGGTATCGGCCGGCAACCACGCGCAAGGTGTGGCCTACCACGCGCAGCGCATGGGCGTGCCGGCGGTGATCGTCATGCCGCGTTTCACGCCGACGGTGAAGGTCGCCAACACGCGGCGCTTCGGCGCCGAGGTCGTTTTGGCAGGCGACACGTTTGATGACGCCAAGGCGCGCGGCTACGAACTGGCCTGCGAGCGCGGCCTCATCATGATCCACCCTTACGACGACGAAGCCGTCATGGCAGGGCAGGGGACCGTCGCGCTGGAAATGCTGGAAGACCAGCCCAAGCTCGACACCCTTGTCATCGCCATCGGCGGCGGCGGGCTGATCTCCGGCATCTCCACTGCCGCCAAGGCCGTGAATCCCGCCATCGAGATCGTGGGCGTGCAGACCGAGCGTTTTCCCGCCATGTACGCGGCCGTCAAGGGCGTCACCATGCCGCCGGGGCAATACACCATCGCCGAGGGCATCGCCGTCAAGTCGCCCGGCGACCTGACGCTGCCTGTCGTGCGCCGGCTGGTCGACCGCGTCGAACTGGTCAGCGAGGCGGACATCGAGCACGCCATCGTTGTGCTGCTGGAAATTGAAAAGACCGTCGTGGAAGGCGCCGGCGCTGCGGGCCTGGCCGCCTTGCTGCGCGCGCAGGAAGAGGGCAGCGACCGCTACAAGGGCAAGCGCATCGGGCTGGTGCTGACGGGCGGCAACATCGACCCGCTAATGCTGGGCGAACTGATCGAGCGCGGCATGGTGCGGGCCGGCCGGCTGGCGCGCATCCGCGTCGACCTGCGCGATCTGCCCGGGGCGCTGGCCCATGCCACCAAGCTGATCGCCGATGCGCAGGCCAACATCACGGAAGTGCATCACCAACGCGCCTTCACGTCGCTGCCCGTGCGCAATGTCGAGGTGGATTTCGTGCTGCAGACGCGCGGTCCCGAGCATATCCAGGAAGTGATAGACATCCTGAACGCAGCCGGATTTGCGGCTAGCAATCACGACCACTGACCTGCCTGGCGGCATCAGGTCGCCGCCACATTCTTTCAATTTCCTGTCAGATAACTGTCGCTCCGGTCGAGCTTTCGGCCGGAGCGTTTTTGCTTGCGTGGCGTGCTTATGTACCCCGGACTGAGTGCGCCAGATGCGGGTGCCGGGGAGCCCCGCTGATGATGGATGGGACGCCGCAGATCCGGCAAAAATGCATCTGAATATTTCTATGCAAACCCTGGGGCCATTTTGCCGGGAACTTTTTCTCCAACGGCTAACCCGTCTGAAAAATCGGTTATTTAATCCAATTTCGTCGATCTGTGACGCTTCTTGCGGATGCTGGGATGCTGGATTGCGTCCATTCCACGGTCTAGGGATATCCCCGAGAAAGTCATGGTTGATACGGATAGGGCATATGTCGTTCCACGATTTACCATCCCGCGTTCATGTCGTTGCCACCCCTCGGGGAGGCTGCGTTGAACGAGAAATGCTCGCGCCTGAAGTCATGTTTTTGGGGCCGCAGCAGATTAGGGAGAAAGCAGATTGATAAAAAACAGACAGGATTTCTGGTCTGGCGTCATGTTCATCGTGGTGGGGGGAGGCTTTGCGTTGCAGGCGACCCAATATTCCATGGGCAGTGCGGCCCGCATGGGCCCCGGTTACTTTCCGTTCTGGCTCGGCATCGTGCTGGCGTTGATGGGCGCGACGGTGCTGATGAGCGCCTTGTCCCCCCGCGCCGAAAAAACGACGATCGGCCGCTATGACTTCCGCATCCTCTTTCTCGTCGTCGGGTCCGTGTTCCTGTACGGCTTTTCCCTGCGTTATCTCGGCCTGTACCTATCGGTGTTCCTGCTCGTCCTGATCAGCAGCGTCGCCAGCCACGAATTCAACTGGAAGGTCGCCGTCGCCAACGGCCTTTTCCTCGTGGCGTTCTCCTACCTCGCGTTCATCCGCGGGTTGGGCCTGATCTTTCCGCTGTGGCCCAGCGTGCTGACCAACTGAGGGACCGGATATGGAATTGCTTCAAAACCTGATGCTGGGTTTTTCGGTGGCCTTCACCCCCGAAAACCTGACTTACGCATTTATCGGTTGCCTGCTGGGTACGCTGGTCGGGGTGCTGCCGGGACTGGGTCCCGTGCCGACCATCGCCATGCTGCTGCCCATCACCTACGTGCTGCCGCCCACCGCCGGCCTCATCATGCTGGCCGGCATCTACTACGGCACGCAGTACGGCGGGTCCACGACTGCCATCCTGGTGAACCTGCCGGGCGAGACCTCGGCGGTGGTGACCGTGCTGGACGGGCACCAGATGGCGAGAAACGGACGGGCGGGCGCCGCGCTGTCGCTGGCGGCCATCGGCTCGTTCTTCGCCGGCAGCGTCGCCACCGTGCTGATCGCCGCCTTCGCGCCGCCACTGGCCGAAGTGGCGTTCGCGTTCGGACCTGCCGAATACTTCTCGCTGATGGCGCTGGGCCTGATCGGCGCCGTGGTGCTGGCATCGGGTTCGCTGCCCAAGGCCATCTGCATGATTCTTCTCGGGCTGCTGCTGGGCATGGTGGGCACCGACGTGAACTCTGGCGTGGCGCGCTATGACTTCAGCATCCCCGAACTGCAGGACGGCATCGACTTCGCCATCGTGGCCATGGGCGTGTTCGGCCTGTCGGAAATCATGAGCAACCTGGAACTCAAGGAGAACCGCGTCGAGATCACCGACAAGGTCGGTTCGCTGTATCCCAGCCGCCAGGAATTCCGCGAGGCCGCACCCGCCATCGTGCGTGGCACGGCACTGGGTTCGGCGCTGGGCATCCTGCCGGGCGGCGGCTCCGTGCTGTCGGCCTTTGCGTCGTACACGCTGGAAAAGAAGCTCTCGAAAGAGCCGCAGCGCTTCGGCAAGGGCCATCCCGCCGGCTTGGCCGGTCCGGAATCCGCCAACAACGCGGGCGCGCAGACCTCCTTCATTCCGTTGCTGACGCTGGGCATCCCCGGCAACGCGGTGATGGCGTTGATGGTGGGCGCGATGACCATCCACAACATTCAGCCGGGTCCGCAGGTCATGTCCAGCCACCCCGAGCTGTTCTGGGGCCTGATTGCCTCGATGTGGATCGGCAACCTGATGCTGGTGGTGCTGAACCTGCCGCTGATCGGCATCTGGGTGAAGCTGCTGCGCGTGCCGTACCGCATGCTGTTCCCCGCGATCCTGGTCTTCTGCACGATCGGGGTGTATTCGTTGAACTACAACGCCTTCGACATCTTCATGTTTGCCATCTTCGGCATCATTGGCTACGTGTGGAGCAAGCTCGGTTGCGAAGGCGCGCCGCTGTTGCTCGGCCTGGTGCTGGGACCCATGATGGAAGAAAACTTCCGCAGGGCGCTGCTCTTGTCGCGCGGCGAGTTCTCCACCTTCGTCACGCGTCCGCTGTCGGCCACGCTGCTGGCGCTTGCCGCGATCCTGCTCGTGCTGGTTGCGTTGCCCGCGCTGCGCAAGAAGCGCGAAGAGGCTTTCGTCGAGGTCGATTGACGTAACGGTTACGGTTGGCTCCGGGTCTGGTTCGGCGCAAGCCGGCCAGGCCCTTTTTTTGCCGGCCTTTTTGCCGGCCATCTTATTGTGACGTGCCCCCGGAATATC
>DMTA01000442.1 GCA_003454835.1 Achromobacter sp.
CCATTGCCCGCGCAATCCCAGCGCGTCCAGCATCAATTCATGCGCCTGCGAATCGAACGGCGCCAGTTGCAGCCACTTGTCCAGGCAGGCGAAGCGCTCTTGCGCGCCCGCCGGCAGGCTTGCGACCTGGTGCGCCAGCACGGCGGCATGGCAGGCCCGCAGCCGTCGCCGCTGGGCGGTCAGCCAACTATGAAAGAACGGGCTGCGGTCGATCTCCAGCCCTTCCAGAAAATCACCCTCGAACAGCGCCGACAGGTCGCGCAGCCCTTCCGGGCTTGCCTTGTCGATGCCCGCCTGCATCGCCGCACCGATGTCGATGACATCCACGCGGCAATCGGACAGATCCAGCCGCACGGCGTCCTGCACCGTCTCGACCCGGCGGCGGCCCGGCTCGTCCAGGAGGCCGCGCGCCTTGCTCAGGCACCAGCGCAGCTCCCCCCGCGGATCGTTCGGAATGTCCCACAGCAATTCGCACAGGTGCGAGCGCATCACGGCGTTCGGGGCCAGCGCCAGGTAGGCGATCAGCGCACGCAGCTTGCGAGACGGCGGCAACGCCAGCGGCGCGCCGCCCCGGCTGATCGCCATAGGCCCCAGCATGCGCACGCGGATGCCCGCGCCGGTCGAATCCACGGCAGATTCCACGCCCGCTACCACGCTCGCCTCCACGTCCGGTTTTTATCGTGGTTTCCGGGGCGCACGGCACGCGAATTCCTTCGCAGCGCTGGTTGCACCACCCCGGCGCGCTGGCAATGGATGCCGTCGCGCACCCCACGCAATAACGGAGAGTCACCATGTCCATTTCCTCCCTTGCCACCAGTGACGTGCGCGAAACCGCACAGCCCGATCTGGCCGCCTTGAAGACCCGCCAGCAGGGCACCTGGTCCTCCGGGGACTACGCCGTCGTCGGCACCACGCTGCAGATTGTGGGAGAACAGCTTTGCGAAGCCCTTGATGTCCGCGCCGGCCAGAAAGTGCTGGACGTTGCCGCCGGCAACGGCAACGCCACGCTGGCCGCCGCCCGCCGCTGGTGCGACGTCACATCGACCGACTACGTGCCCGCGCTGCTCAGCCGCGGCCGCGAACGCGCCGCCGCGGAACGCCTGAAGATCGAATTCCAGGAGGCCGACGCCGAGGCGCTGCCCTTCCCTGACGCCGCGTTCGACGTCGTCATGTCGACCTTCGGGGTGATGTTCACGGCAGACCAGGACAAGGCCGCGGCCGAACTGATGCGCGTGTGCAAGCACGGCGGCAAGATCGGGCTGGCCAACTGGACGCCCGACGGTTTCATCGGCCAGATCTTCAAGACCATCGGCAAGCACCTGCCCCCGCCCGCCGGCGTCAAATCGCCCGCGCTGTGGGGCACCAAGGGGCGCGTAGAAGAAATGTTCGGGTCGCAAGCCGCGTCGATTCAGTGCGAACCGCGCCACTTCGTGTTCCGCTACCGCTCGCCCGAGCATTGGATGCAGGTCTTCAAGACCTACTACGGTCCGCTGCTCAAGGCGTTCGGCGCGCTGGAACCGGCGGCGCAGACGGCGCTGACGGCCGATATCGCCGCGCAGATCGAACGCTTCAACCGCTCCGGCGATTCGGCGGTCGTGGTGCCCAGCGAGTACATGGAAATCGTGATCACCCGCCGGTGATCGCGCGGCAAACCCCGCCACGGAAAAGGCGGGGTTTGCCTGGCGGTCGGCTGTGTGGTCCATGGCGCAGCGCCTTCACGGCCGTCCTCCGGCAAGCGCCGGGCAACCGTTGTAGAGGAACCATCCGTTGAAGTAGGCAGCGGCATGCCCCGCCGCTGCCGCACTGGGTGCGAGCCCATAGCCGAAATAATACGCCCGCCCCTACGCCTACGGCAGGTTCTCCCGGAATATCACTTGGCTTCGCGCCAGCTCCACCCCGTTCATCGCGCTGCGCTTGTCCCGCAGATTGCTGAAAATGCGCACGCAGCTCATCAGCGCTTCCATCGGACTTTGCGTGATCACGGCGTCCATCGTGCCGTCGATCAGCAACGACCGCGTATCGGGCGTCAGCCCATGCCCGATGAAAACAACCCGGTGCTGCTGCCCTGCTTCTTTCAACGCGCGCGCCACGCCATCCGACGCGCCGCCAATGTTGTAAATCCCGGCAAGCTGCGGATACTGCTCCAGCAGCTGCCGCGTCTGCTCGTAGTTGCGCTGCGCGTCGTCATAGCCCTCGCGCAGGTCCACCACCTGCATCGCCTGGAATTGTTCGGCGTACAGCTGCAGAAATCCGCTCTCGCGCTCTTCGTGCGCACGGTAATGCCGTGACCCCGCGATCAACGCCACATGCGCCGCGCGCAATCCGACGAAGCGCGCGATCAGGTAGCCGGCCGTACGCCCCGCGGCACGGTTGTCCAACCCCACGTAAGCAGTGCGCGCGCTATTGGCGATGTCCGAGATCAGCGTCACCGTCGGCACGCCCTGCTGCGCCAGCGCGTTCACGGCCTCGCGCACCACGGGATGCTCCAGCGCCATGAACGCAATCCCGTCGGCCCGCTTGCCATGCTTGGCCAGCGCCTGCGCCAGCGCGTCGGGATTGAAGCTTTCCACGTACTCGACATGGCACTTGGCATTCAGCGGCGCAAAGTGCTCGTGCGCGAAGCTGACCGTGTCGCCCAGCATGCGCAGATAGCGGTTGCTGCCGCGCGGCAGCAGGAACACCAGCCGCATCGGCTCGGGCGCGGGCGCGGCGTACACCTCGTCGTCCGGCAGGTAGTCCAGTTCGATGGCGGCCTTGAATACCTTTTGCGCCGTGGCCGGGCGCACGCCGGGACGGCGGTTCAGCACGCGATCGGCCGTGGCGGTCGACACGCCAGCGCGTGCGGCCACATCCGCCAGCCGGGCAAGTCCACGCGGGGAGGCATTTCGATTCACATCAAAAACCATCATGAATAAGATTTGACGATGATAGCGCCTATTCACTATTGTCCACAGTGCCGCAGGGCTAAGGCGGTTTTGTGGCACATCAAAAAACATCATAAGCAAGACAACGGAGACAACCATGAAGCTGCTTACTCGCCGCAGTGCCCTGCGCCGCCTTTGCGCGGTTCCCGCCCTCGCCGTCGCCGGCACCGGCTTTCCGCTGATCGCCCGCGCCGCCGATTACTCGCTCAAGTACGGCAACAACCTGCCGGTGACGCATCCGCTGAACATCCGCGCGCAGGAAGCGGCCGACCGCATCCTCAAGGAAAGCAACGGCCGCGTCGACATCAAGATCTTCCCGAACAATCAGCTCGGCGGCGACACCGACATGCTGGCCCAGGTGCGTTCCGGCGGCATCGACTTCTTCACGCCGTCCGCCCTGGTCATCGCCACGCTGGTGCCGGTGGCCGCCATCAACGCCGTCGGCTTTGCTTTCAAAGACTACGACCAGGTCTGGAACGCCATGGACGGCGCGCTGGGCGCCCACGTGCGCGCCGCCATCGCGCAGCGCAAGCTCTACGCCTTTGAAAAGATGTGGGACAACGGCTTTCGCCAGACCACCAGCAGCAAGGGCCCGGTCAACACGGCCGCCGACATGGACGGCCTGAAGATCCGCGTGCCGGTGAGCTCGCTGCCGATCTCCATGTTCAAGGGCCTGGGCGCCGCGCCCGCCAGCCTGCAGTTCAGCGAGGTCTACTCGTCGCTGCAGACCAAAGTGGTGGACGCGCAGGAAAACCCGCTGCCCATCATCCAGGTCGCCAAGCTGTACGAAGTGCAGAAATACTGCTCGCTGACCAAGCACATCTGGGACGGCTACTGGTTCATCGCCAACGGCCGCATGTGGGAAGGCCTGCCCGCCGACCTGAAGACGGTGGTGGCGCGCGGCATCAACGAAGCGGGCCTGGCCCAGCGCGAAGACATCAAGAAGCTCAATGCCTCGGTGCAGTCCGACCTGGAATCCAAGGGCCTGGTGTTCAATCAGCCGTCTGCGGACAGCTTCCGCGAACAACTGCGCACCGCAGGCTTCTACAAGGAATGGCAAGGCCGGTTCGGCAATGAGGCCTGGGGCCTGCTGGAGCAGTCCGTCGGCAAGCTGGCCTGAGGTCGCGCGCCATGTCCTCCCTGTCCGCACCCCACGCCGCGGCGCCCGCGCTGCCGGCCAATCCCCTGCGCCGGGCG
>DMTA01000313.1 GCA_003454835.1 Achromobacter sp.
GCGTGATGTCGGCGCCGTCGAAGGCGATGCCGCCGCGCGCCACGGGCAGCACGCCCATCACGCACTTGAGCAGCGTCGTCTTGCCCACGCCATTGCGGCCTAGCAGCGCGAGGCATTCGCCTTGCCGCACCGACAGCGATACGCCGCGCAGGGTGTGGCTGCCGCCGTAGTATTGGTCGATCGTGCTTACGTCCAGCATGTTCAGCGCCCCAGATAGACTTCGATCACGCGCGGGTCGGCCTGCACGCGGCTCATCGGGCCTTCGGCCAGGACGGATCCTTCGTGCAGTACGGTGACCTTGCCGTCGCCCGCGATCTGGTTCACGAAGTCCATGTCGTGTTCCACCACCATCAGGGAATGACGGCCGCGCAGTTCGTTCAAGAGTTCGCCGGTGCGTTCGGTCTCGGCGTCGGTCATGCCGGCGACGGGTTCGTCCAGCAGCAGCAGTTGCGGCTCCTGCATCAGCAACATGCCGATCTCCAGCCACTGCTTCTGGCCGTGGGACAAGAGGCCCGCGGGCCGCCAGACCTCGGGCCGCAGCCGGATCAGGTCCAGCGTCTCGCCGATCCGGTCGGCCTGTTCGCTGGACAGCCGCGAGAACAGGGTGGGGCGCACGCGCTTGTCCGTCTTCATGGCCAGTTCCAGGTTCTCGAACACGGTGTGCTGTTCGAACACCGTGGGACGCTGGAACTTGCGGCCGATGCCCGCGTGCGCGATCTGCGCCTCGCTCAGCGTCGTCAGGTCGATGCTCTGGCCGAAATACGCCGTGCCCGCCGTGGGCCGCGTCTTGCCGGTGATGACGTCCATCATCGTGGTCTTGCCCGCGCCGTTGGGGCCGATGATGCAACGCAGTTCGCCCACGCCGATGTCCAGCGTCAGGTCGTTCAAGGCCTTGAAGCCGTCGAAACTGACCGTGATGCCTTCCAGGTACAGGATGGCGCCGTGGCTGGTGTCCAGGCCCTTGGAACTGACCCGGCCGTAGCCGGCGTCGCCGCTCGGGCCGCCGTCCAGCGTGGCCGATTCGATGTGCGTGGTGGTCATGCCTTTTTCTCCTGGACGCGGGCCGCGATGCGGCGGGCAAGACCGACGATGCCGGTGGGCAGGAACAGGGTCACCAGCACGAAGATGAGGCCCAGCGCATACAGCCAGTATTCCGGGAGCACGCTGGTGAACCAGGTCTTCAATCCGTTGACGGCGCCCGCGCCGATGATGGGGCCGATCAGCGTGCCGCGTCCGCCCGTCGCCACCCAGATGACCATTTCGATGGAGTTCTCGGTGGACATTTCGCCGGGATTGATGATGCCGACCTGCGGCACGTACAGCGCACCGGCGATGCCGCACAGCACGGCCGACAGCGTCCACACGAACAGCTTGAAACCCAGCGGGTCGTAGCCGATGAAGCGCACGCGGCTCTCGGCGTCGCGCACGGCGGTCAGCACGCGGCCCAGCTTGCTCTGCGTGACCATGCGCGCAACAATCAGCGCGCCGGCCAGCGCCGCCAGCGTCACCCAGTACAGCGTGGCGCGCGTGCCCGGCGCGGTGATGTCAAAGCCCAGGATGCGCTTGAAGTCGGTAAAGCCGTTGTTGCCGCCAAACCCCGTGTCGTTGCGAAAGAACAGCAGCATCGCGGCAAAGGTCAGCGCCTGCGTGATGATCGAGAAGTACACGCCCTTGATGCGCGAGCGGAAGGCAAAGTAGCCGAACACGAAAGCCAGCACGCCGGGCACCAGCACCACCAGCAGCATCGCGTACCAGAAGTGTTCGGTGAAGGACCAGTACCAGGGGTAGGTCTTCCAGTCCAGGAACACCATGAAGTCGGGCAAGTCGCTCTGGTAGACGCCGTCGCGGCCGATGGCGCGCATCAGGTACATGCCGTGCGCGTAGCCGCCCAGCGCAAAGAACAGGCCATGGCCCAGCGACAGGATGCCCGCATAGCCCCACACCAGGTCCAGCGCCAGCGCCGCCATGGCGTAGCACATGAACTTGCCCATCAAGGCCACGGCGTAGGCGGACACATGCAGCGCATGGCCGGGTGGAAACACCAGATTCATCAGCGGCAACAACGCCAGCAGGACGACGCCCGCGGCCAGCGCGGCCCACACGCGGCCCGAGAAGATCGGGCGGCGCGCCAGCAGGTTCAGGTCGGTCAGCGCGGTCTGTTTCATTCGACGCTCCGGCCCTTGGGGGCGAACAGGCCTTGCGGCCGCTTTTGGACGAACAGCACGATGAGCACCAGGATGGTGATCTTGGCCATGACAGCTCCCGCGTAAGGCTCCAGGAATTTATTCACGCCGCCCAGGCCGAGTGCGGCGATGACGGTGCCGGCAAGCTGGCCCACGCCGCCCAGCACCACCACCATGAACGAGTCGACGATGTAGCCGCGGCCCAGGTCCGGTCCCACGTTTCCAAGCTGCGAGAGCGCCACACCCGCCAGCCCCGCGATGCCGGAGCCCAGGCCGAAGGCCAGCATGTCGACGCGGCCGGTGGGTACGCCCACGCAGTCGGCCATGCGGCGGTTCTGCGTGATGGCTCGCACGAAGAGGCCGAGCCGCGTGTGGTTCAGCAACGCCCACACGAGGAAGACGACAAAGAAGGCGAAGCCGATGATGACGAGCCGGTTGTAGGTCAGCACCAGCCCGCCCAGCACGGTCACGCCGCCCGACATCCAGCTGGGGTTGCCGACCTCCACGTTCTGCGCGCCGAAGAGCGATCGCACGCCCTGCATCAGCATCAGGCTGATGCCCCAGGT
>DMTA01000333.1 GCA_003454835.1 Achromobacter sp.
CAGGGCATGAACGTGGCCCGCATCAGCCTGCTGCTGGCGGGGCTGCCGCAAAGCGTGGCGGGCGTCACCGTCAATCGCTTCTGCGCATCGGGCCTGCAGGCCGTGGCGGACGCGGCCGCCCGCATCCGCATGGGCGAAGCCGACATCATGATCGGCGCGGGCACTGAATCCATGAGCGCCATGCCGCAGATCATGGGCAACAAGGTGTCCATGAATCCGGAAATCTTTGCCCATGACGAAAACGTCGGCATGGCGTTTGGCATGGGGCTGACCGGCGAGAAGGTCGCCGAGCGCTGGAAGGTGTCGCGCGAAGACCAGGACGCCTTTGCGCTGGCGTCGCACCAGAAGGCGTGCGCGGCCATCGCTGCTGGCCACTTCCGCGCCGAGACCACGCCTTATGAGGTGGTCACGCATCTGCCGGACGGCGCCAGCGGCGCGGTGCGCGTGGCGCGCCGGCTTATCGAGACCGACGAAGGCCCGCGTCCGGACAGCAGCCTGGAAGCGCTGGCCCGCTTGAAGCCCGTGTTCTCCACGCGTGGCAGCGTGACGGCCGGCAACAGCTCGCAGATGTCCGATGGCGCGGCGGCCGTGATCCTGGTGTCCGACCGCATCCTGCGCGAATTCAACCTCAGCCCCCTCGCCCGCTTTGTCGGCTTTGCCGTGGCCGGCGTGCCGCCCGAGGTCATGGGCATCGGCCCGGTCGCCGCCATCCCCAAGGTGCTGGACCGCGCCGGCATCAAGCAGGACGCACTGGACTGGATCGAGCTCAACGAAGCCTTCGCGGCGCAGTCGCTGGCCGTGATCCGCGAGCTGAAGCTGGACCCGTCCAAGGTCAATCCGCTGGGCGGCGCCATTGCGCTGGGCCACCCGCTGGGCGCGACGGGTGCGATCCGCACCGCCACGATCACGCACGGACTGCGCCGCACCGGCGGCAAGTACGGGCTGGTCACGATGTGCATCGGCACCGGCATGGGCGCGGCCGGCCTGTTCGAGGCCATGTAATCAGGCGGACAGCGTGAAGCCCTACTGGTTCAAGAACCTGTCGCCCGAGTGGCGCGCGCGGCTGATGCGGGTGGGCTTCAATCTGCATCCGGCCTTTCGCGCCACCGGCGGCCGCGTGCTGCACGTGTCGCCGGACTTCCAGCACATCCGCATCAAGCTTCCGCTGCTACGCCGCACGCGCAATATCGTGGGGTCGATGTACGGCGGCTCGCTGTTCGCCGTGACGGACGGCGCGCATCCGACCATGCTGATGTCGGCACTGGGCGCCGATCACATCGTGTGGGACAAGGCGGCATCGATCCGATTCAGGAAACCCGCCTACACCACGCTGTACGTCGACTTTCGGCTGCCGCCCGGCGAGATTGCGGAAATCCGTCGTCTTCTCGCCTCGCATCACGAAACGACCCGCACCTACACGGTCGAACTGAAGGACAAGGACGACGTCGTGTACGCCGTCGTGGAACGCACGATCTACATCGCAGACAAGAAGTTCTACAAGCAGAAGAACACTGGAGGTGACAAATGCGTTTCAACCCCGGAGGGCGCGCCGCCGCCCTGAGTCTGATTCTTGCGGCCAGCCTGACGGGCGCGCCGGCCCACGCTGACATCGACGTCGCCGGCGTGCGCGTGCCCGAACAGCTTGCCGAAGGCGGCCACGCGCTGACGCTGAACGGCGCCGGCCTGCGCCCCCGCTTCGTCGTGAAGGTCTACGTGGCGGCGCTGTACGTCACCGCGAAGACACACGACGCCGCCGCGATCATCGGCAGCACCGAGCCGCGCCGGATCCGTCTGCAAATGCTGCGCGACGTGGACAGCAAGAGTCTGGACGGGGCGCTGCAGGACGGATTGCGCGACAATACGCCCTCGCAGGCGCTGGCCGCGTTGAAAGAACCCGCCGAACGCCTGTCGCGCCTGATGGCCGACATCGGCGCCGCGCGCGAGGGCGACGTCATCGACCTGGACTTCGACGCCCGTGGCGTGGCCATTGCCAGCAACGGCAAGCCGCGCGGCCGCATCGACGATCCCGCCTTTGCCCGCGCTCTGCTGCGCGTCTGGCTGGGCGACAGCCCCGCGCAGGCTTCCCTGAAGAAAGCCCTGTTGGGCAACTAGGGCCTTGCGCCCCAACGGAACCGCGAGACATGGAACGAATCTGGCACAAGAGCTATCCCTACGGTGTGCCCGCCGAGATCGAGGCCGACGGCGAGACAACGCTGGTGACAATCATCGAGGAAAGCTTCCGGCGCTTTCCGGACAAGACAGCCTACATCAGCATGGGCAAGTCGATCACCTACGCCGAACTGGACGCGCTGACGCGCCGCTTCGCGGCATGGCTGCACGCCAATGGTCTCGCCCGCGGGGACCGCGTCGCGCTGATGATGCCCAACCTGCTGCAGTATCCCGTTTGCCTCTTCGGCGCACTGCGCGCCGGCTGCATCGTGGTCAACTGCAACCCGCTCTACACCGCGCGCGAACTGGAACACCAGTTGGCCGATGCCGGCGCCCGCGCGATCGTGGTCGCGGACAACTTCGCCGCGACGTTGCAGAAGGCCTTGCCCGGCACGCAGGTCGAACACGTGCTGGTCACCTCGATCGGAGAAATGCTGGGTCCGATCAAGGGGCGGCTGGTCGACTTTGCGGTCCGGCGCGTCAAGCGCATGGTGCCCGCATGGTCGCTGCCCGGCTCGCACAAGCTGGGCGATGTGCTGCGTGCGGCGCGCGATCTGCCGTTCGCCGACCTGCTGCTCTCGCCTGCCGACCTGGCGTTCCTGCAATACACGGGCGGCACGACCGGCGTGGCCAAGGCCGCCATGCTGTCGCATGGCAACATGGTGGCCAACGTGAGCCAGGCCTACGCGTGGGTAAGACCCCTGGTGAAAGACGGCGAAGAATGCATCGTCACGGCCCTGCCGCTGTATCACATCTTCGCGCTGACGGCGAACTGCCTGACTTTCATGAAGCTGGGCGCGAGCAACCTTCTCATCGTCAATCCGCGCGACATTCCCGGGCTGATCAAGGAAATGGGCAAGGTGCCGATCTCGGCCTTCACCGGCGTCAACACGCTCTTTAACGCGCTGCTCAACCACCCGGATTTTGCCCACCTGGATTTTTCGCGCCTGCGGCTCACCATGGGTGGCGGCATGGCTGTGCAACGGTCGGTGGCGGACCGCTGGCGCGCAGCGACTGGCGTGTCTATCGCGCAGGCTTACGGCCTGACCGAAACGTCGCCCGCCGTTACCATCAATCCCCTGGACACCAAGATTTTCAATGGATCTATCGGATTGCCCGTGCCGTCCACCGACTTGTCGATCCGCGACGACGCGGGCCGCGAACTGGGCGTCGGCGAAAAAGGCGAGATCTGCGTGCGCGGTCCGCAAGTCACGCGGGGCTACTGGAATCGGCCCGACGAAACGGCGCTTGTCATGTATCCGGACGGATTTCTGCGCACGGGTGACGTGGGCTACGTCGACGACACCGGCTATGTGTATCTGGTCGATCGCAAGAAGGACATGATCCTGGTGTCGGGCTTCAACGTCTACCCGAACGAGGTGGAGGACGTGGCCGCGCTGCATCCCGGCGTACGCGAGGTGGCAGCCGTAGGTGTGCCCGACGAGCGCTCCGGCGAGGCGGTCAAGCTGTTCGTNNATCGCGCATTGCCGCAGCCAGCTGACCGGCTACAAGGTGCCGCGCCACATCGAGTTCCGGGATGACCTGCCGCGCACCAACGTGGGCAAGATCCTTCGGCGTGAACTGCGTCCCGACGCGCCGGCGCCTGCCGCCGCGTCGGGCTCGGCGCCTGGTCCCACATCAGCCGCCACGTCCGCGAGCCCCGGGAGCACAGACAGCCAGACGGCCGGCCAGCGCTAATCTCATACCGCCGACCGAACCCCGTTTTCGCGGGCGAAACATTGTTGCGCGCCGCCAACAGCGGCCGTGGCGCAGTCCGGTGCCAGCCTGGCCCGACGTTCGCTTCAACTTCATGAATTCACAGAAGTTTCCTGTGCAAGCCCTGCCGCGTTGAAGTGCCGCAGGGCTTTTTTACATCTTCCCTCGACGCGCGCTATTGGCCGGGCGTATCTCTACAATTGATAATTATTATCGTTGTCATTTCTATACGTAACTGGCCGCACTCAACCGACGCCAGTGGGGAGATCCTTTTGAAGCACCATCACACCCCGGCCACCCTGCGTGCGCGGCTGCACACCCGTGTTCCCGCCGCCGCCGCGCTGGCCGCCTGCCTG
>DMTA01000435.1 GCA_003454835.1 Achromobacter sp.
CGGCCTCGCACGCCGGTCCGCCCGAACGCCCCATCGCCCCCGCCGGCCCGCGACTGCGTTTGGCCTATGTCGTATTGCTGGCCCTATTGGCGCTGGTGCCCGTCGCCACGCTGTACTGGCCCTATCTCAGCATCCTGATGACCGAGATCCTGATCGCCGCGCTGTTTGCCGCCAGCCTGCACTTTCTTACCGGGCTGGCGGGCATGACGTCGTTCGGCCATGCCGCGTGGTTCGGGCTGGGCGCCTACGGCGCCGCGTTGCTCCTGAAACTGGCCGCCATTCCCATGGAGGCGGCGCTGCTCCTCGGCCCCTTCGCCGCTGCCCTTGGCGCGCTGGTGTTTGGCTGGTTCTGCGTGCGCCTGTCCGGCGTGTATCTGGCCATGCTGACGCTGGCCGTCGCGCAGATCCTCTGGGCGCTTACCTACCAATGGGATGACGTGACGGGCGGCAGCAACGGGTTGACCGGCTTGTGGCCGTCGGCATGGCTGTCTCAGGGGCCGTGGTTCTATTACCTGTCGCTAGTGCTGTGCGCTGCCGGGGTCTGGTGGCTGCGCCGGCTGGCGTTTTCGCCGCTGGGCTTTGCGCTGCGCGGCGTGCGCGATTCGGCCTTGCGCGCCGAAGCGCTGGGCATGGACACGCGCCGCATCCAGTGGGCCGGATTTGTGGCCGCCTCGTTCGCGGCGGGCCTGGCCGGATCGCTCTACGCATTTTCCAAAGGCAGCATCGCGCCCGACGTGCTGGCGGTAAGCCGCTCGGTGGACGGGCTGGTGATGGTGCTGCTGGGCGGCATCCAGACGCTGGCCGGCCCGCTCGTCGGCGCAGCATCCTACACCTGGCTGCAGGACACCGCGGCGCGCAGCACGGAATACTGGCATGCGGTGCTCGGCCTTGCCATCCTGGCGCTGGTCATGGCCTTCCCCGAGGGACTGGCCGGCGCGGCGGCCCGCCTGCGCAGGAGGTCCGCATGACGATGGCAGCCCCCCTGCTGCAGGTGCGCAACCTGCGCAAATCCTTCGGCGGCATCGACGCGCTGGCGGACGTGTCGTTCGACCTGCAAGCGGGCCACATGCTGGCCCTGATTGGTCCGAACGGCGCGGGCAAATCGACGTGCTTCAACGTGCTGGGCGGACAATTGCGACCGGATTCGGGCTCGGTGCGGCTCGACGGACAGGAACTTGTTGGACTGTCTGCCGGCAAGATCTGCCGGCTGGGCGTTGGCCGCAGCTTCCAGACCGCGGCCACATTCCGGTCGATGACCGTGCTTGAAAACGTGCAGACGGCCCTTCTGTCCCGCGACCGGCTGCTCTTGAACCCATGGCGGCGCGCCGCCCGCCATGCCGTCGATGAAGCCAGGACCCTGCTGTCACAGGTGCAGATGGCGGACAAGGCTGACGAGGCCTGCGGCACGCTGGCCTATGGCGACGTCAAACGGGTGGAACTGGCGATGGCGCTGGCGCACCAGCCGCGCATTTTGCTGATGGACGAGCCCACGGCCGGCATGGCCACCAACGAACGCCACGCGCTGATGCGCCTGACCCGCCAACTGGCTGACACGCAGCGCATCGCCGTCCTGTTCACGGAACACAGCCTGGACGTCGTGTTCAAGCACGCCGACCGCATCGCGGTGCTGGTGCGCGGCGGCCTGCTGGCTGAAGGCGCACCCGCGGCGATCGCGGCCGACGAACGGGTCAAGGCTGCGTATCTGGGCACCGAAGCGCCGCACGGCGCCTGACGTCAACGCGGTCGGCGCGAACCGCCTCTGCCACAACGGCGATTGCGTCAGTCAGCCCGCCGCAACGATCGCGTCACCCATCCCGCTGCGGGCTGTCCGGCTGGCATTCCCAGAAAATCCGGGCCGTGCAGCCTGCGCAGATGTTCCGGTCCAGCTTGGCGTAGATCTCATGAAGCGCCGTCGCCTTGTCCGGAAAGATGTGATCGGCGCCCAGCCGCTCCAGAAATCCGGTGCGGCGCCACATGTCCAAGACCTCGGGACGTGGCCGGTGGAAATACAGGTCGCCGCCCATCGCGCGCCGGGCCGCCAATTCATCGTCCCAGACCTGCGCACCGGCCAGATCGATGAAATTCATGCTCTTGGCCATCACCAGCAGATGGCGCGGCGCGCCGGGCGCCGCGCGCAGATCGTGCAGCCGCTGCGCCACGTGCGCGGCCGCACCAAAATAGACCGACCCTTCCATGCGCAGCAGCTTCAGTTGCGGGCATTCCGGCAACGCGTCCGGCTGATGCTCCAACACGACGAAGCGGCGATCCAGTCCGCGCGAATCGAAGCCCATCGTGCGCATCGCTGGGCGAGACGTGCGGTGCAGATACACCATGAGCGACAGCACCGTTCCCAGCAGGATCGCGACTTCCATGCGGATCGCCATCGTCGCGGCCAGTGTCGCGGCCGCGATGGCGCATTCGCCGCGCTGCGTGCGCAGCAGATGCCGCCAGCGCGGAATGTCCAGCAGCGTCCAGGCCACCAGCAGCAGCAATCCCGAAATAGCGGCATGCGGGATCAACGCCAGCAACGGCGCGGACACCGCCACCAGCAGCATCAGCAGCAGCGCCGAGAACACCGACGCCAGGGGCGTCTTCGCGCCAGCCTCGAAGTTCGGGATGGATCGATTGAGCGAACCGCAGGACAGATAACAGGAAAAGAATCCGCCGACCACGTTGGACAAGCCCTGGCCCACGAATTCTCGGTTCGCGTCGATGCGTTGCCCTGATCGCGACGCCACCGCCTTGGCAATGGAAATGGATTGCGCCAGCGCCACGATGGTCAGCGCGAACGCCAGGCTCAACAGATCGGGAAGCGCTCGCCAGTCGACGCTGGGTACATGAAACGGCGGCCATGGCTGCGCGATCGCGCCCAGCACGGGAACCGGCGCGCCCCCCGGAGCCAGGATCCACGTATTGAAAACCCATGCCGCGAATGTCCCCGCAGCCAAACCCAGCAGCATGTATGGCTTGCGCTTGTCCAGCCGGCGGGCTAACAACGCCGTGACCAGGGTAGCCAGCGTCACCAGCAAGGCGCCCGGATGCACCTGCCCGAGATGCGTGGCGACGCTTTCCAGCACCGCCCCCGCGCCGTGCGCCTCTGGCGACGGCAAACCCAGCGCGTCCTTCAACGCATGCACCGCGATCAGCACGGCCGCGCCGCTGGTAAAGCCAAACAACGCGGATGGCGAAATGAAGTGGGCCAGCGATCCCAGCCGCAAGACGCCCACCAGCCACTGCATGACGCCAACCAGCACGGTCACGGCAAGCGCGAGCTGAATATAGGCGGGGCTGCCCGCGGCTGCCAGCGGCGCCAGCACGGCAAATAGCGCAAGCGAATTCGCATTCGTCGGCCCCGACATCACGTGCCGGCTGGAGCCAAACAACGCCGCCACGACACAGGGCACGATGGCCGAATACAAGCCGTATTCCGGCGGCAGGCCCGCCAGCGTCGCAAACGCGACGCCCTGCGGCAGCACCAGCAACGCGCCCAGCAGGCCGGCAGCCAGATCGGCGCGCAGCGTCAGCCGGTTGACGCCATCCACCCACGAGCCGAAAAGCCGGCGCGCGACGTTCATTCCCCCCTGCATCATCCTGTCTTGTTCCCTGGGCATCGGCGCTCACGCCGGTCCGGCTAGGGTAAACGCTCGACCTTGGCCACGCAACGCGCGATTCAGTGCGGATCAGCCCGCATCGCCGCCACGGCGCGCCTTCATGGCCTGACCGATTGCAGCCAGCGCATCGTCAGGAATCAGCCGCGCCGCCATCGGCAGCAGCTCGCCCTCTTCGCGCCGGATGTGCGCTTCGTAGGCCTCGGTGAAGGTTTGGACCTGCTGCGCCGGCAATTGCGCAGGCCGCCCCGCCGCGATCTCCGACAGCGTCTCGCGCAGGGGTTCCCACAGCCCGGCCAAGTGCCGATGATCGGCCAGCAGGCCGTCCACCAGTGCGTGCAGGCACACCGCGTCGGACCCCGCCATGGAATCGATCAGGGCGGGAAACAGGTCTTCTTCTTCGTCTTCGTGGTGGTGCGCGGCTGCGGTGTCGAAATACCGCCGCACGCTGGTGGCAGCGGTTTGCGCCGCGGCGTCGCTGCCATGCG
>DMTA01000256.1 GCA_003454835.1 Achromobacter sp.
AGCTGTTGATCTCGCCGATGCGGATCGGCGGTTCCTTGTCTTTCGCGGCGGCGGGGGCGGCCGGCGCCAGCGCCAGGGCGATGAGGGCGGGCGCAACGGCGCGGCGCAGCAGGGTGAGGCAGGGACGGATCATGGCGGAGTTTGTCGCAGCGTGAAAATGAATCGGCCTTGCGCGCGCGCCTGGGGCGCCGCGGGTGCGGCCTAATTGAAACATGGGCTTCGGCGCGGCGGCAAATGAATGCAGAGAAAATAACGGCAATAAAAAAGGCCCTGCATGACAGGGCCTTTTTTGCGGGATACCGGCTGAATTACTTCAGCTTGGTTTCCTTGTAGTCGACGTGCTTGCGAGCGACCGGATCAAATTTCTTGATCAGCATCTTCTCGGGCATGTTGCGCTTGTTCTTGGTGGTCGTGTAGAAATGACCCGTGCCGGCGGTCGACTCGAGCTTGATCTTTTCGCGGATACCTTTGGCCATGTCGTGCTCCTAGTATGTAGATTGGCGGGGCGGCCGATTAGGCCTGTTCGCCGCGGGCACGCATTTCGGCCAGCACGGCGTCGATGCCGTTCTTGTCGATCGTGCGGATGGCCTTGGCCGAAACTCGCAGGCGAACCCAGCGGTTTTCGCTTTCAACCCAGAACCGGCGCGATTGCAGGTTGGGCAGGAAGCGGCGCTTGGTCTTGTTGTTCGCGTGCGAAACATTGTTGCCCACCATCGGGCCTTTGCCGGTCACTTGGCATACGCGTGCCATGGATGCACCTCTTTAGTGTCGTTCTTGCCGCGCATCGCTTCGGGGGGTAGACGGGGGTTTTGCCGCCGGGCTGTGTGGGCTGCGCTGTGCGCTGCCTTGGCCGGCCACCCAGTCTTAGTGGATGAGGGGGAAAGTGATTTCACCCCAGTGCTTATACCCGCTGCCTGCCACCCGCTTGCATTCACAACACGCGGTTGGGGGTCAGAGTGCTGAACTACAAAGCATAGTAGTCCTGCACGGGAAACTTCATGTGAAGACCGCGATTCTAATACGGAATTCTCAAATAAATCAAGCCAAAGGGTTAAGTCGTGTGCGAACGCGCCACACGGCCGGCTGTCCAGGACAGACACGCACACGCCGCCAGGGTGGTCGTCAGGGGCAGGGCGGTGTCCGATTGCCAGGCGCTGACCGCAAATCCCGCGAGGGCACCACAGGACAATTGAAGCGTCCCCAATAGCGCCGAGGCCGCGCCCAGGCGCTTGCCCTGGTCAGACAGCGCGAGCGCCGCCGAGTTGGGGTTCACGAAGCCCTGGCTGCCCATGTAGGCGATCAGGCACAGCATCAGCAGCGGCAGCGTCAAGAGGCCGGCCAGTGTCAGCGCGACGGCGGCGAGGCTGGCGCAGGCCAGCGCGACCAGCGCGCGGCGCTGCAATTGGCGCGGCGTGTGGGTGCGCAGGAGGCGGGCGCTGATCTGCGAGCAGATGATGAGCGACAGCGCGTTGGTGCCGAACAGCAGGCCGTAGTACTGCGGCGGCACGCCGTAGAGTTCGATGAAGACGCGCGGCGAGCCGATGATGTACGCAAACATGCCCGCCTGCCCGAAACCGCCCGCCAGGCTGTGCGACATGAAACCGCGGTGCGCAAACAGGCCGCGGTAGTTCTGCAGGATGGTGCTCCAGCGCAGCGGCACCACGCGGTCCGGCGTGAGCGATTCCTTCATGATCTTGATGACCGCAACCATCAGCATCGCGCCGCCCGCCAGCATCACCCAGAACAGGCTGCGCCACGAGGTAATTGCCAGCAGCTGGCCGCCGATCAGCGGGGCGAGGATCGGCGCGAGGCCCATGATGAGCATCAGCAGCGACATGGCGCGCGCGGCTTCATGGGTTTCGTAATGGTCGCGGATAACCGCGCGCGGGATCACGATGCCGGCCGCGCCGCCCATGGCCTGCACGACGCGCCAGCCGGTCAGGGCTTCGACCGAACCCGACAGCGCGCAGCCCAGCGAGGCAATCATGAACAGCGTCAGGCCCACCAGCAGCGGCGGCTTGCGGCCGTAGCGGTCCGCCATCGGGCCGTAGAACACCTGCGCCAGCGCCAGGCCGATCAGGTACGCCGCCAACGTGCGCTCGACATCGCCGCGGGCGACGCCAAGATTCGCCGCGATCGTGGGGAACGCGGGCAGGTACATGTCGATGGCGAACGGGCCGATGGCCGTCAGCGCGCCCATGAGAATGAGCCAACCGGGCAGGCTGCTGCGGGATGTTTGCATTGGGGGCATTAGATCGCGGTAATACGCAGGGACAGGGCGCGTGGCAGTGCAGAGGCTGTATTGGCCGCGCCAAGCCGGGGACTTTATCATGGGCGGGCTTACAGGAAGATTGCGGGCGTTTTCCGTTAGCGTCCCTGGTGTCCCTACGCATCCGGAGGAAAAGCCGTGAATCCTTTGCTATCTGTCGTGGAGCGCAAACTTCAGGCGTTGCCTGTCCCCGTCCAGCTTGTGCTGCCGGATGGCGCCGTGCTGGGCCCCCCCGATCCGCGCGTGCGGTTCGTGACGCATGACAAGACCGCGCTGGCGCATCTGGCCGAAGGGGAGGTCGGCGTGCTGGGCCAGGACTATGTCGAAGGCCGCATCGATATCGAAGGCAGCATGCGCGACGTGATGGCGGCGGCCGCGGCGCTGCTGCCCGGCTCGCCGATGGACGCGGCGCGCGGCGGCTGGCTGACCGATCTGGTGCGCAAGGTGATGTCGGTGTGGCGCCATTCCATTGAGCGCGACGCCCGGCAGATCGAATTCCACTACGACCTGTCCGACGACTTCTACGCGCTGTGGCTGGACCCGCGCCGCGTGTATTCCTGCGCGTACTACCGAGAGCCCGGCATGACGCTCGCGCAGGCGCAGGAAGCCAAGCTGGATCACATCTGCCGCAAGCTGCGCCTGGCGGCGGGCGAGCGCTTCCTGGATGTGGGGGCGGGGTGGGGCGGGCTGCTGCTGTGGGCCGCCGAACACTACGGCGTGGACGCCACCGGCATCACGCTGTCGCGCAACCAGCATGCGCACGTCAGCCAGCTGATCCAGGAAAAAGGCCTGTCAGATCGCGTGCGCATCGAATTGCTGGACTATCGCAAGCTGGACGCGTCGCAGCCCTACGACAAGATTGCGTCGGTGGGCATGTTCGAGCACGTGGGCCGCGCGCAACTGGAAAGCTATTTCGCCACGCTGCGGCGTCTGCTCAAGCCGGGCGGTCTCATCATGAACCACGGCATCACCGCCGCCGGCGTGGATAACCCGGAACTCGGCAACGGCATGGGCGAGTTCATCGAGAAGTACATCTTCCCGGGCGGCGAGCTGACGCACGTCAGCGTGGTGATGCAGACGTTGGCGAACGGCGGCCTGGAAGACCTGGACGTGGAAAACCTGCGCCCGCACTATGCGCGCACGCTGTGGGCGTGGAGCGATCGGCTGGAAGCGCGGTTGCCGGACGCGGCGCGCATTCTGGGTGCGGACCAGGGCGAGCGCTCGCTGCGCGCCTACCGGCTGTATCTGGCCGGCAGCGCGATGGCCTTCGAGCATGGATGGATCGCGCTGCATCAGATTCTTGCGCAGCATCGGGCGACGGGGCGCGCGGACGAGCTGGACGGTCCCGCTGATCTGTCGTATCCGTGGCGGCGGGACTATATGTACGGAGAATCTTCAGGGCGGTGAGTGTCGGGACAGCGCGCATCACACCGGTGATTTGCAAATCGCCGATCCGTCGTTCGTGACGGCGGACTGGCGGCATACCATCGAACCTTCCATTGCAAGCAATCAGAGCAGGGGGTTCCATGGCCGGCAAACACGCGGCGCCGCAAGGCAGCGCCAATTCGGGCTACGAGGCGGATGTGCTGGTCATCGGCGGCGGTCCCGCCGGGACCTGGGCCGCGGTCTGCGCCGCCCAGGCCGGCGCCAGCGTCATCCTGGCGGACAAAGGCTATTGCGGATCGTCCGGCGCCACGGCCGCGGCCGGTACCGCGGTCTGGTATGTCGATCCGGATCCGCACAAGCGCGCTGCCGCGATGGCCAGCCGCTACGACATGGGCGGCCGGCTGGCAGACCATGGCTGGATGGGCCGCGTGCTGGACCGGACGTGGGATGGCATCAATACCCTGGCGGACTGGGGCTATCCCTTTCCGGTGGATGCCGACGGCGTGTCGCGCCGCAATTCGCTGCAAGGGCCGGAATACATGCGCTTGATGCGCAAGCAGGTCAAGCAGGCCGGCGGCAAAATTCTCGACCATCATCCGGTGCTGGAGTTGCTGCGCGATGAGCACGGCGCGGTCGCCGGCGCAGATCG
>DMTA01000427.1:0-155 GCA_003454835.1 Achromobacter sp.
CGTCACGTCAAGGCGCGCCGCAAAGGGCCAGGGGTCGGCCAGGCCCTGCAGATCGGCTTGGCCGGCCACGTCGGCCTCGCCCACCTCGTGCCCGACGCGCAGGCTGGCGATGCGCAGTTGCGCGCCCTGCTGGCTGGCGGCAAACGTGGCATTCA
>DMTA01000427.1:235-2342 GCA_003454835.1 Achromobacter sp.
TGGCGGCAAACGTGGCATTCAGATCATTCAAGGTGACAGGCAGCGGCTCACCGTCCTGGGTGAATTGGAAGTCGCCCAGCGCCAGCCGGTCCACGGCGATGGTCACCGGCAGCTTGGGCAGCGTGAAGGGTTCGCTGCTTTCCTCGGCGGGCGGTGTCTCGGGCGAGGATTCCATATCCACGCGGACCGAGCCAGCCGACAGGTTGCGCACATGCAGCAGCCGGTCGCCCAGGGCGCTCCAGCGCACGGACAGGTCCAGGTCGTGGATATCGACGTGCGCGCCGCCGGCAGTCAGTTCCAGCCGTCCGACGGTCACCCCGTGCAGCAGCGAGCCATTCACGTCCAGCGCCTGGCCTTCGAGTTGCTGCGCGGCGGTGGTCAGCAACAGGCGCGTGCCGTTCTGCGAGGCCACCAGCCAGAAGATGAACCCGGCCGCCAGCGCAACCAGCATGGCAAGCCCGGGCAGCCACCATACCAGCACATGGCGCAGGAATTTACGCACGAACTTCAAAACGCGATCCCCAGCGAGAAATGCAGGCGCAGGTCGCGCTCGCGCTGGCCGTAGGCCACGTCCAGGAACAGCGGTCCGGCAGGCGTGCGCACGCGCGCGCCGACGCCGTAGCCTACCGACATCTTCATGTCGCCGAAGGACTCGGCGGCATCGCCCGCGTCCACGAACACGCCCATTCCCCAGCGCTCGTCAAAATAATGGTCATATTCGATGCTGCCCACGAGCAACGTGGGCGCGCCGACGACGGCATTGTCGCGATGCACGCCGATGCTTTGATAGCGATAGCCGCGGATCGACCGCGCGCCGCCCGTCCGGAAACCGAAGTCGTCCGGCACCTGCACGTCGCCGTTGGACCACACGCGGCCGACCTCGCCGCGGACCGTCAGCACGTCCCACTTGCCGATGGGCCACCATTTCTGGCCGCGCAGCCGCAACCGGGTATAGGGCTCGCCCGTGTCCAGCGTCACGCCGACACCGCCGCCCACGGAAATCAGGTTGCCCTCGCGCGGATCGTATTTGTTGTCCACGTCACGCCGCAGCCATTCGGCCGTGGTGGTGATGGTGGGCAGCGTGTAGCTGTCGCCGCCGTCGATCTTGACGTGGTCTTGGGCCAGCAGCACGCCATAGCGCGTTTCGTATTCGACGCGGCTGTCGCCCGCGCCCTTGCGCTCTTGCGTGCGCGTGGCGCCCAGCGCGTAGCGGGTCACTTCCAAACCCTGGATGTCGGAGCGGTCGGCCAGGATACCGACCGAATCGCGGTAGCCGCGCTCGGAGGGAGGCAGGAGGATGTCCATGAAGGCGCGCTGGCGCAGCCGGTCCACGCCGAAGCCGGTTTCCATGGTGACCGGCTGGCCGAACACCACGTTCTGGCGATACACCGATTCCACCCGCACGCCGGCCTCGTCGTCCACGCCGATCGACGCGGAAAAACGCTTGGGCGGCGCCTCGACCACGCGCACCTGCACCGGCAGCGTGATCTCGCCGTCGGAATCGAATTGCGCCGGCGGCGGGGGCATGCCGCCCGACACCGTGGGATCGCCCGCCGGCGCGGCCGCCGCGGCGTCTTCGGATCCGGGCCCGCGAGCGCGGTCGGATATGGGATCGGTGGGCTGATCGTTCTGGCTGGGCGGCTCTTGCAGCGAGACGAACGCGCCGCGGAAAAATGCGGTCGATTGCAGGTCCTGCTGCCACTGGTCGAGCCGGTTCTGATCGAATGCGGCGCCCACGTTGTAGCGCACGTAGCGGTCGATCAGCGTCTCCGGCACGCGCTTCAGGCCCTGCGTGTTCAGTTCACCCATGCGCACCTGCGGCCCGCTGTCGATGGTGACGTGCAGATGCGCCGCCGCGTTGTCGGCGTCGATATCCGCGCGCGAGGACGTCATGCGCGCCAGCAGGAAGTCGCGCGTGGACACGTCGTCCAGCAGTGTGGCCTTGGCGCGGTTCCAGTCGCCATTGATGAAGGGCTGCCCCTTCCTGAGGCTCCAGTCGTCGCGCAGCTTCTGCACGCGCTGCGCGTACTCGGGACGCGTGATGCGGCCCGAGAATTCCAGGTTCACGGATTCGACGGTCGTGCGCTTGCCCGGCACGATCGCGATG
>DMTA01000427.1:2480-2617 GCA_003454835.1 Achromobacter sp.
CCCGGCACGATCGCGATGTCCCAGGTTCCCCCGCCGATATCGGTGCCGGCCTCGAGCGTGACCTTGGGCGAGAAATAGCCCTGCGTTGCCAGCGCCGCCAGCGTCGCGTCGCGCGCGCGCCGGCGCAGGCGGTTGAT
>DMTA01000013.1 GCA_003454835.1 Achromobacter sp.
GGGGTCGCGCGGCTGACCGGCCACCAGCGCGATCAGTTCGCTGGAACCGTACAGGCCCGTGAGCGGCACGCCGGCGGCGTGGGCCAGGTCCAGCATGTTGTCCAGCGCAGGCGTGAAGCTGGCAAAGCCGAACAGCTGCACGGACGAAAACCCGCCCGGCGCGGCGGCCTGCATCATGCCGACCAGGGCCTCGTTGTTGGCATAGGTGTGAGTGACGGCGTGGCGGGCAATCGCCTGCGCGGATTGGGCCGCATCGAACACGGGGGCGCACACGACGGGTACGCCGCGCGCCAGGCCCCCGACCAGCGTTGCAAACCCGAAGGCGCCGCAGAACGGCGCGCTGGCCAGCACGCAAGCCCGATCGCCGTAGCCGAATGCCTGCGCAATCACGGCGCCATGGCGCAGCAAGGTCTTTTGATCGTGCAGGACGAACTTGGGTTTGGACGTGGTGCCGGACGTGGTGAAGCACAGCACGCCGGCATTGGCTTGCGGGGCGGGGGCGAGATCGGCGCAGGCCAGCAGCGCGTCGTACCGATGCACCGGTTTGCCGTGAAGCGATGCCGGAGGAAGCTCGTCGGGCCCGGCCAGCGCGACCGCGCCCTGCAACTGTTCCACATCCACCGGCGCCACGCCATCCAGGATGCCCTGGAAGTCGATGCCCTTGAAATCCGGCCAGTACACCAGCCAGTCGGCGCGGCCGCGACCCAGGATGTCGGCTACCTCCACCGACCGGAAGCGCGTGTTGACGGCCAGCACCAAGGCGCCCAGAGGGGCGCACGCTAGAAAGGATTCGACCCAGGCCGCGCAGTTGGGCAGCCAGACGGCGACGCGGTGGCCGGGCTGCACGCCGATGCGGGACAGGCCCGCCGCCAGTGCGAGGCTGCGCGTGCGAAGGTCCGCGAAGCGGAGGGGCTGGTCGCGGTCGATCAGCGCAATGGCATCGGGCTGGCGGGCGGCCAGCGCGTCAAGGTGGTCGGAGAAGGTCGAGTACGGCAGGGGCATGGCTTACACCGTGGCAATGGGCGTCACGGGCGAACCCACCGCGCCGGGCATGCGCAGCGGCGGGGCGGTCAGCAGGAACCGGCTGCGGCCGTTCGCGTGGAGCCAGTCGGCCAGGTCCTTCAGATACCAGAGCTCGGCCAGCGGCACGCCCAGCTTGAAGAGGCAATGGTGGTGCAGCGGCAGGATGGAATGGCCAGGGCCGGACGTGCGCGCCGGATACGATTCGACCGCGTAGTTGTCGGCGCAGATCGCGGCGATGCCGGATCGCGTGATCCAGTCCAGCAGTGCGGGGTCGGCGCCGTCCAGCACCGCGCCCGTCTGCTCCAGTTTGTGCGGATCGGGCTGGCCATTCATGGCCACGACGGCTTCCGCAAAACCAGTGCGCAGCACCAGCATGTCGCCGGGCTCGGGCTGGACATTCTGCGCGCGCATGGCGGCCTGAAGCTGCTCATGGCCAACGATCGTGCGGCCGGGACCGAAGGCGCGCGCCAGATCCACCAGCACGCCGCGGCCCTGCATGCCTTTTTCGGCATAGCGGCTGACGCTGAGCTTGCGCGCATACGAGCCGCCCGGCGGGCAGCAGGCGGCTTCCGAGTCGTCCGGATCGGCGCCGCCAAACACGTCCACGCCGGCGGCGTAGCCGTTGTAGTAGACGCGGCGCGCCTGGCCGTCGCCCTGGATGTCGAACATGGCGCCCACGTGGCACAGGCCGTCCCACTGCGTCGAATACTGCATCGACAGCGTGACCTGATCGTCCGACAGCACGTCGATGGCCTCGGGCTGCACCTGCGACATCGCAAAGTTCAGATAGGGCGTGCCTTCGCGGAAAGTGGGCTTGAGGGTGGGCGCGTGGCGGCGCGGATTGAGCACGTTGCCGCCGGGCAGATCCAGCGGCAACGACAGGCAGAAGACCTTGCCGGCGCGGACTTCGCGTACCGCCTGCAGCACCTTTTCCTCGGTCAGGAGGTTCAGGCGGCCCAGTTCGTCGTCCGGGCCGAAGTCGCCCCAGGTGGAACCTTCGGGGCGTTGCGTCCAGCGTTTCATCTGCTTGTCTCCTGTCGGTTTTTCATGTTCTTATGAATATAGTACGTATTTACGTACTTTAAAAAGAAATCCGCAATCAGCGGATTCGATAGGAGACGAGACCATGACGCAATTGCAGCATCCGCGCGCCGGATGGCGCATCGCCCTTGCCGCGCTGGCCGTTCTGGCGCTGCCCGCGGTCCACGCCGCGGGCTATCCCGAGCACCCTGTGACCGTCGTCGTGCCGTATCCGCCGGGCGGCGGGGCGGACCTCTTTGGCCGCGCCATCGCCAACGCATTGCAGCCGGGCCTGAAGCAGACAGTGCTGGTCGAGAACAAGCCGGGCGCGGGCGGCAATATCGGCATGGCTTACGTCGCCCGGGCGAAGGCCGACGGCTACACGCTGGGCCTGGGCACGATCGGCACGCAGACGATCAACCAGTTTCTCTACAGCAACATGCCGTTCGATCCCGAGCGGGACCTGGTGCCGATCGCGCTGGTGTCCACGACGCCGAACGTCATCGCGGTCAGCGCGAAGTCGCCCTACAAGACGGTGGCGGACGTGATTAAGGCGGCCAAGCAGTCGACGGACAAGAAGCTGACCTATGCGTCACCGGGCATCGGTTCGTCGGTGCACCTGACGGGGGCATACTTCGAGGCCATGGCCGGGGTGACGATGCTGCACGTGCCGTTCAAGGGCACGTCGGCGTCGCTGCCGGCGGTGGCGGGCGGGCAGGTGGATCTGCTGTTCGACAACCTGCCGGGTGCGCTGGCGCAGATCAAGGACGGCAATCTGGTGCGCGGGGTCGCCGTGACTTCTGCGACGCGCGATCCGTCGGTGCCGGATTTGCCGACGGTTGCCGAGTCCGGATTGCCTGGGTTTGACGTGACGGCTTGGTTTGCGTTGTACGCGCCGCGCAATACCCCCGCGCCGGTGGTTGAAAAACTGATTGCCGCCGCCCGCAGCGGCTTGGCGACGCCCGCCATCGCCGCCAACTTTGCCACCATGGGCGCGAAGCCGGGCACGCTGTTCGGCAAGGATCTGGCCGCGTTCGAATCCGCCGAACGCAAGAAGTGGGGCGGACTTATCAAGGATCAGGGAATCAAGGCGCAATGAATTCACCCATCGCTCTCGTGACCGGCGCAAGCCGGGGGATCGGCCGCGCCATCGTCGCGCGGTTGATCGAAGACGGCTTTCAGGTCGTCAATTTCAGCCGTACGTCGCCCGAGACACTGTTGCCGGGCGAGACGTTCCGGTCGGTGGACCTGTGCGACGCGGCGGCGACCATCGCTGCGGGCCGTGAGTTGGCGGCGCAGCAACCGGTGCTGCATCTGGTCAACAATGCGGGGATGATTCAGGTTGCCAACATCGAGGACATTACGCAGGAGGAGTTGGCGCGGACGATGGCGCTGAACCTGACCGCGCCGATCCTGCTGATGCAGGCGCTGCTGCCGGGCATGCGGCAGGCGAAGTACGGGCGTGTCGTGAATATTGGCAGCCGGGCCGCGTTGGGGAAGGGCGGGCGGTCGGTGTATGGGGCGTCCAAGGCGGGGCTGGCGGGCATGACGCGGACCTGGGCTTTGGAGCTGGCGGGCGACGGCATCACGGTCAATACCGTGGCGCCGGGGCCGGTTGCTACCGAGCTGTTCAACCAGTCGAATCCGCCTGGTGCGCCGAAGACGCTGGCGCTGGAGGCGGCGATTCCCGTGGGGCGTGTGGGGCGGCCGGATGAGGTGGCGCATACCGTGGCTATGTTTCTGGACCCGCGCGCGGGGTTTGTGACTGGGCAGGTGCTTTATGTTTGCGGGGGGTGTCGGTGGGGTTGGTGGGGTAGCTTGGACGGCCGTTGCTGATGGGGGATTGGGTTCTTTAACGCCCGGCGCGGCGTGGGCCTGGGGCGGGCGGGGCTCCGATTGCGGTCCGGAGCNNCGGGCGACCTACGAAGATCGGACACAGCCTTGCCGTCATAGCCGCTGACACGCAGCCTTGCCACTACTGCCGCGGACGCTTGTACACCGGACCTACGTGTTGCTCGACGGCCTTCCTCGTCATCTTTCCCGCGCTCTCCAAGGCGCCGGCGCGCTCTTCGCGCAGACGCCGCAGCACTTCGGCCGGCGTGACGCCGAAGTGTGCCGCGAACTTGCGCTGGAAGGTGCGCCGCGACATGCCGCAGGCGTCGGCCATGTCGTCCACCGACCAGCGCGCTGACAGGCGCGCTTCCATTTTTTCGACCAGCTCGCGGAACGGCGCAGCTACGCGGTCCTGGAGCCGCAGCGTCTGGCTGTACTGGCGCTGGTCGCCGTTGCGGCGCATGAAGACGACCAGCTGCCGGGCGACCTGCTGGGACAGCGCGGCGCCGAAGTCGCGCTCGATCAGCGCCAGCGCCAGGTCGATGCCGGCAGTGACGCCCGCGGAGGTCCAGTATTTGCCGCTTTCGATGAAGATGCGGTCGTCGTCGACGCGCAGGCCGGGGTAAAGCTGGCGCAGCCGGTCGGCTGAGCGCCAGTGCGTGGTGACGGCGCGGCCATCCAGCAGGCCGGCGGCGA
>DMTA01000226.1 GCA_003454835.1 Achromobacter sp.
CAACCGCCAGCCGCCCCAGCCCAGGCCGACGGCCAGCAGCACGGCGACCACCCAGGCGGTCAGCCGGTGGTTGGTGTCCGGGCCTCCGGCATGCGGGCCTCCGGCATACGGGCGTCCGGCGTCCGAGCCTCCGGCGCCGGAGCTTCCTGTGCCCCGGCTCCCAGCAGCGCGCGTCTTGTCCGGCGTACTCACGCGCCTACTTCCCGATGGCCGCTTTCATGCGCGAACGCCAGGTCTCGGCGCTCATGATGGAGGCGTTGTCCCATAGCCCTCGGGCCTCGGGCCCTTGCGCGTAGGTGGGCTCGAACATCTGCCAGACCAGCACCTGCGGCTTGTTCTGCTTGAAGGCCGGCGATTCCAGGTATTCCAGCAGCATCACCCAATGGCCCACGTTGCCGGGCTTCCAGTTGACGGAAACCGGACGGTCCAGCGCGTTGGACAGCTTCTGCGGAAAGCCGAAGTAGGGCTGCACCATGCTGTGGCCGGTGACGTGCACGGGCGCCGGCGTGTCGTCCACGAGGCTCTGGCTGTCGGACTGACGCCGCACCGTGAAGGTCTCGCGGCCCGCCTGCTTGCGCTGGTCCGGCGTCAGGAACAGTTCGGCCAGGTCGCCATAGCGGCGTTCGTTGACGACGCTGCCCAGCGGCATGCCGGTGCCGGGCTTGCCGGCCAGCGTTTTCACGTCCTGCTTGATGCGCTGCGCCAGCGCGTCGGCGGTCGCGTCCGCGGCGGCTTGGGTCCAGTGCTGGTCGGTGCGGTAGAAGACCTCCTGGCCACTGCTCTTCACGCGCTGCAGCACTGCCTCGTCGTCGATGGTGGCGATGCCGGCCTGCTTGAGCTTGTCCTGGATGGTCTGATAGCGCTTCTTCACGTCGGCGCTGAGCGCCTTGCCGTCCGGCAGTTTGTCCTGATAGAAGAACGTTTTGTCCGGCAGCACCAGCACTTCAAGCTGGATGCCTTTGGCCGCCAGCGCGTCGCGCGTTTCGCGCACCAGCTGCGTGGACGCGTCGATGCCGCGCATATCCACCTGCGTCAGGCTGCCCCATCCGGGAAAGAGCCAGTTGTCCTTGCCCTGGATCACGATGGAGGAGGCCTGCTGTGCCTGCGCCGCGGTGGCGCACGCCGCCATCAGGGCGGCCGATGCCAGCGCGCGGGCCAGCGGGCCGGAAAAACCGGGCAGGGCGCATTTTGGAAGACGGGTTGCGGTGTGCATGGATGAACTCCTTGTGTTGCGGATCGGCGCGTTGTCAGTACGACAGGGTCAGGTTGATGAACAGGCCCTTGGCCCGGTCGGCCTGCCCGCCGCCGATGTTGAAACGGTACTGTGTCGTCAGGTCCAGGTAGGACATGGGCGCGGTGTAGTGGTCTTCGCGGAACCAGTAGCGCAGGTTGAAGCCGGGGCCGGCGCCCATCGACCAGGACGTCGTGTCGCCCAGCAGCCGGTAGGACTCCGATCCGTCAATGTCAAAGCCAGTGACGCGGTTCTTGTTCCACAGCCAGTCTGCGCCGATGACCGCATAGGGAAAGAACACCAGCCGCTCGCTGATGGCGTCCACGCGATAGCTGCGGCCCACGCGCAGTTCGCCGGCGCCGAAAGCCTGGTCCCGCTTGAGCCGGCCCGATGACTTTTCGCCGTCGACGCCCGTCGCGTTGTCGCGCAGCCAGAACTTGGCCGGCATGTCCTGCCAGGAATAGCCGGCCTGCACATAGCCTTCCATCGTGAACCAGTCGGGGCGGTCGATGCGCAGCGTCGTGCCTTCGTACAGGCCGTAAGTCACGTAGGCCAGCCACCCGCCGCTGCCGGCGTTCGTCTGGTAATGCGCAGTCTTGTCGCGGAGGTCGTTGCCGCAACGCAGCGCCGCCGGGTCGGGGCTGAATGTGCCGCGGCGCGTGGCGCTGCCCAGATTGAACTGGCGCTCCAGACCGAACGTCAGGCCCACTTCGGTGGACGGCGTGAACCGCATGCCGAGCGACCCGATGGTGGTCGGAAGGCCCGAAATGCCCGGATTGGATGATCCGGCGATATCGATGGTGGATGGTTCAGAGATGTTGCCCGTTCCCTGGCAGGGGTTGGATATGGTCTGGCTCGCGGTCCGGCCGCCCTTGTCGTACAGCGTGTTCGACAGGCGTCCGTAGAGTTCGAAGGTGCGCGTCGAGGAATTGAGGAAATCCGACGGCCGCCAGAAGATTTCCGCAGTGCTGAACACGGCGTCGCCGGGCACGGTGATGGCCGCGCCGCCCAAGCCGGACGACGCCGGTCGCGCGCCCCGGTAGCCGGCCGAGAAATAGCCGCCCCATTCGCGCGCCAACCCGCCAATGGCGTTGCGCGTGTCGAACCTCTGCTGGGGCGTGAGGTCCAGCTTGCCCGCGTCGTTCTCGTCGATCGCCTCCTTCAGGCGATCTACCGCGCCGCGCTTGTCCCCCACGCCGGCCAGCGCATAGCCTTCGTCCAGGACTACGGTGGGCGGCGCCTTGCCGGTGGCGCGCGCGGCCTGGAAATCCTGCAGCGCGAGTTGGGGTTGGCGCATGCGCTGGTGCAGGTAACCGCGCTGCATCAGCAGCGTGGGATCGTCGGGCTGCGCGGCCAGCGCTGNNCTCGGCCAATTGCGCGGCGTTGCCGGCCGCCAGCGTGGTGGTCAGCAGGCGCTGGTATTCCTTGTTGGCGGGATCCTGCTCGGCCGCCTTGCGCGCCTGGCTGATGGCTTCCTGGTAATCCTCGCGCGCGTAAGCGGCATAGGCCAGTGAGGCGGGGCCGCCGCTGCCTGCGGCATCCGACGGCAGCAACTCGCACGAGGTGCCGTAGGGCGTGTCGCGGCAGTCCTGCACCGGGGCGGGGTAATTGGCCAGCGTCAGGGTGGCGGGAACGGCGGGGCGTGAGCGCGCGCGCTTGATGCGCTGCGCCGCGGCTTCATCCTTGGCGCCCAGCGGTTCGATCAGCGCCAGCGCACGCGCGTTTTC
>DMTA01000012.1 GCA_003454835.1 Achromobacter sp.
AAGTCGTCCACGTCTTGCGCCTGTGCTGCGGCTGGGGCGGTTGTTGCGGCCGGGAGCGCCCCGACGGACGCCGCGTCTGTTGACGCCGCCGGTGCTTCGGCTGTTGCAGCCTGCGCGCCGCATGCCGTCCGCAGGCGCGTGCGCAGTTCGAGCGCCTGCGGGTGGGTGGGCGCGAAGGTCAACAGCGCTTCGGTCCACTGCAGCGCTTCGCGAGGCCGCGACCGCGCCGCTTCGATGCCCGCGAGATTGATGTAGGCGTTCATCAGGCGCGGGTTGCACGCGATGGCGCGATGCGCCGCGTCTGCCGCCGCATCGTAGTCACCCAGTTCACCCAGCACGAAGGCGAGGTTGCTGTGTCCTTCGGCGTAGTCGCTCCGCAAGGCGAGCGCCTGGACGTACAACCGGCGCGCCTCGTCCAGGCGATTCACGCCCACGTACGCGTTACCGAGGTTGTTGAGCGCTTCCGGGCTGTGCGTCTGAAGTTCCACCACCCGCTCAAGACAATTGACGCTTTCGGCCGAGCGCCCCGCTTCCTGCAGGATGATCCCCAGGTTGTTCCACGCCATGACCAAGCCGGGGTCACGCTTCGTGGCTTGCCGCGCGGCGGCCTCGCCTTCAGCGAGCAGGCCCTGCTGACGGCAGACTTCGGCCAGGTTGCCAAAGTAGACCGCGGGCGCGGCGTCTGCCCGGCATGCCTGGTTGAGCAGTTCAAGCGCCAGCGCCGGCTGGCCGTGCGTATGCGCGATCAGGCCCAGCAGATGGGAGGCTTCGGCCTGTCCCGGCGACGCGGCCAGAATGCGCCGGCACAGGATTTCTGCCTGGGCCGCCTGCCCGGCGCTCCAGTGGGCGTGAGCCTGTCGCAGGGCTTCGGGCAGGGAAAGCAGCTCGCCGGTCGTCGGCGCGGGCGGTGCGGGCTTGGGGGGCATGGTGAGGCCGGCGGCGGGCGCGCGGGGCGGGCTGTAGGGGACTGTGAAGCGGAGATTCTAGTGCCTTCAAAGGGGCGTGGCGTCTATGCGCCGCGGCGTATCGTCACTCGCAAGCCCGGGCCGAAGTCGCTTTCCGTGTCCCGCATGTCGAATGCAATGCGCATGCCGTGCGCATTGGCGATGCGGCGGGCAATGGATACGCCCAGACCGCTGCCTGCTTCCTCATTGCCGGCGGCCCGCAGAAACCGGTCGCCCAGCCGTGGCAGCACCTCGGGTGCGACGCCCGGCCCCTGGTCGTCGACGGCTATGTGCGAAGGCGTGAATGCCAGGCGCACCCGGCCATGCCGCGGACCGTATCGAATGGCGTTGTCCAGGATGTTCTTCAGCATGATGACCAAGGCGTCGGCGTCGCCCGCCATGGGAAGCGGCAGGACGCCCGGCGCGGGCCATTCAACCGCGATTTCCACGTCCCGCCGATTGGCGATCCAGAGGCAATCGCTGACGGCCTGCTCGGCGACGGTGCGCCAGTCCACCGACCCGCCGAAATCGGTGTTCTTGGCGTTGTCCAATCTCGCCATCGTCAACAGCTGCGAGACCAGACGGTCCAGCCGCTCCATCCCGCGCGTCACGCTGGTTTGCGCCTGGTGCCGCGCGTCCGGGTCTTGCGTGCGCTGCATCACATCCCATTGCGCCCGCAAGGCGGCCAGCGGCGTGCGCAGTTCGTGTGCGGCGTCCGCGGTCAGCCGGCGCTCTTGTTCGATCAGCGTGCCGACCCGCGAGAGCAGGCCGTTCATGGAAGTGACCAGCGGCGTGAGTTCGCCCGGCACGCCGGACAGCGGCAAGGGGTTGGCATCGTCCGGGCTGCGCCGCTCCAGTTCGGAAGACAGCCTGTGCACGGGAGACATCGCCTGCCGCACCGCGTAGATCAGCAGACCGATCAGCACCGGCAGGCCCAACAGCCAGGGCAGGATCTGGCCCGCCACATAGGCGATCACCAGGTCGTCACGTTCTCCGACGCGTTGTCCAACCGCGACCCGCGTCTGGCCGGAGGGACCGTCCAGGTAAAAGAGCCGCCAGGATTCCCCGTTGACGATGCTTTCCGCAAATCCTTCGCGGCCTTCGTTCCGGGGAAACTGCATGGCTTCGGGGTCCAGCACCAGCGGGGCGTGCGAACCGCGCCATATGGCCACCGACAGATCGCCGAGGCCGGCATCCCCAGCACTGTCCGACGAGGGCAAGGGGGCGAGCGTCGGCTGTGTCTGGGCGGAAGGGGGAATCAGCGTAGAGATGACGAGGGTCTGCTGCGCCAGGCGCACCATGTCGGTGTCGTAGAGCTCATTGATCTCGTGGGCGGCGCGCCAATACGTGCCCGCGATGGTGATGAGCCACGCGAATGGCGCCGCCAGCAGGACGGCGATGATCAGGCGGCGTTGCAATGTCATGAGTCGGCTTCCACCTGGCCCAGGGCGTAACCCGAACCCCGCACGGTGCGCACGATTTTCGGGTGAATCTTTTTGCGCAAATGGTGCACGAACACCTCAAGCGCGTTGCTTTCGAGCTCGGCCTCCCAGTCGTAAAGCTTGTCGCGGATGAAATCGCGCGTCAGCACGCGATTGGGATGCGTGAGGAACAGCTCCAGCAGCAGGGCTTCGCGCGTTGTGAGGTCCACCTTCTGGCCTTTCCAATGCACTTCGTGCAGCGCAGGGTGGTAGTCAAGGTCCCCATGACGCCAGACGGGCTCGGGCTTGCCGGCGACGCGCCGCGTCACCGCGCGCAGGCGTGCCGCCAGTTCATCCAGGGTGATGGGTTTGATGAGGTAATCGTCCGCGCCGGCATCCAGGCCTGCGATGCGGCTTGAAACCGCCTCGCGCGCCGTCAGGATGACAACTGGCACGGTGCGGCCATCGCGGCGCCAGCGGTTGAGCAGGGAAACGCCGTCTTCTCCCGGCAGCCCGAGATCGAGAACAACAGCGTCGTAATGCACGACGCTGATCGCCTGGTCTCCTTCCCGGCTGCTGGTGAACCAATCGACGGCATAGCCCAGAAGCCGTAAGCCGGACTTCAGGCCATCACCAATGAGGGGGTCGTCTTCAATGATGAGAATTCTCATTTATCGTCTCTCGCCGTGCAGGGCTGAGATTAGCACCGCGGGGCGGTTAATTTCTCATTAAGGTTCCATGCCTAAGCTGCGCTCCATCGTATCGGGAAAATCAGCGCTCAAGCATGGACCACCGCATGCCCCACAACAAATGTTTCGCCCCGTCCGCCTGGACGGCGATGGCCGCGCGGCCTCGGGAGGTGCCAGCCACGCTGCACATCCATCCCATCGACGATCCGATGCGCGCGCGGATCGAAACCTACATTCACCAACGTTATCAACAACGCTTCGGCGCCCGGCTGACCGAGTGGCTGCCCACTCTGGTCAGCGTGCAGAGAGACGGCGAGATCCTGGCGGCCGCGGGCTATCGCAGCGCAACCGACCCGCTTTTTCTGGAGCGCTATCTGTCCGCACCCATCGAGCAGTATCTGCGAGACCAAGGCGCGCCCGTTGCACGCAGCCTTATCGTTGAAGCCGGCCAGTTCGCCGCCGTCCGACCTGGCGGCGGCAGGTTGCTGGTGCCGCTTCTGGTTAGGCATCTGCACGCCGAGGGATTCGACTGGGCTGTCAGCACGCTCACCATCGAATTGCATCATCTGTTCCGGCGGATGGGGCTGGCGCATCAGCCAATCTCGGCAGCGACTTCCGACCACCTGGACGAAGCGGACCGCGAGGATTGGGGCAATTACTACGCGCATGCGCCGACGGTGTTCGCTGGCCGGCTCAATGCCATTCTTGGCCGTCTTCCGGAGCGCGACGAATGAACGTGTCCGACTTCTTTGCGCTATTGAAGGAACCCGCGCGTGCGCGCGCATTGGCAGTCCAGGCGCCGGCTGAGGGGCCGGATTACGCCGCGCTGATCGGCCGTGTGGACAAGCTCGCCGAAGGCCTCGCGGAACGCGGAGCGACGGTTGTCGCCTCGCTGATGGACAACGGCCTTGAGTGGATCGTGCTGGATCTTGCCTGCCTTCAAGCGGGCGTGGTGCACGTGCCCCTGCCGCTGTTTTTCACGCCCAGCCAGTGGCGCGAGACCTTGGATGCGGCAGGGGTGAACGCCGTCGTCGGACCTGCATCCTTACAGCCCTTGCTGCTGGCCTTCGGTTTCGAGATCGCCGCGCACTGGCAGGGCCACACGGCGCTGTTCCGGCGCGTTTTCGTCAAGGTGCCGTTGCCCGCTGGAACGGCAAAGATCACCTTTACGTCCGGGTCGACCGGCAGTCCGAAAGGCGTGTGCCTGGGCGCGGCCGAAATGCTGGCGGTGGCGGCCGGTCTGGCAGCGGCCACGCAGCCGCTTGGCATTCACCGCCATTTCACCGCACTGCCCTTGCCGGTTTTGCTGGAGAACATCGCGGGCGTCTACGCGCCTCTGATCGAGGGCGCCGCGATCTGCGTCAACCCGTTGAAGGACGTCGGGCTTCAAGGATCGTCGCGCTTCGATCCGGCCGTGTTTCATCAAGCCCTCGTGGCGGGCCGCGCGCAAAGCGTCATCGTGTTGCCTCAGATGTTGCGCGCGTATGCGGGCTGGCTGGGGGCGGCAGGTATCCCTGGCCCCGAGACGCTGCGTTTTGTCGCGGTGGGCGGCGCGGCAGTGGGAAGTGATCTGCTGGAAAGCGCTCGTACGCTGGGGATACCCGCTTATGAAGGCTACGGACTTTCGGAGGCCTGTTCGGTACAGACCCTGAATCTGCCCGATGCGGATTGTCCCGGTTCGGCGGGCCGCCCCTTGCCTCATGCGCGCGTACGCGTGGCCGCCGACGGTGAAATCGAAGTGGCCGGCGCGCTTGCGCTCGGATATCTGGGGCAGCCCGCGATTCCCTCAACGTGGCTGCCGACAGGCGACCTGGGGCGTATCGACGAAGCCGGATTTCTGCATATCCGGGGACGAAAAAAGAATGTGCTGATTACCGGATATGGCCGCAATGTGTCGCCCGAATGGGTCGAGTTGCGCTTGGCGAACCAGCGCGTCATTGCCCAATGTGTGGTGCTGGGCGAAGGGCAGGCGGCGCTGGGCGCCGTGATCTGGCCGTTGGGCAATCCCCCCGATGACGCCATCCAGGCGTGCGTCGACCAGGTCAACCTCGGGTTGCCGGACTATGCCCGGATAGGGGCCTGGGTGCGCGCGCGGGCTGAGTTTTCTTCCACCAGCGGTCTGGCGACCGTGAACGGGCGCCCGCGTCGACAAGCGGTCGCCGAACTGCATGCCGATCTTTTTTCCGCGGGTTTCCGCTCAACCGTTGATGTAGACCCATCATGACTTTTTTCGAACAGTTGCTTGATCAGACGCGCGAGGCCCGCGAGGCTCTGGTGACCACGCCCATCATCCAGGATTGCCTTCGCGGACAGGTCGCGCGGCCTGCCTATGCGGCGTTTCTGCGCGAAGCCTATCACCACGTCAGCCACACCGTGCCGCTGATGCACGCGTGCCGCGCACGCATGCCCGCCCGACTGGCGTGGATGCAGCCCGCGCTCGATGAGTACATCGAGGAGGAGACGGGCCACGATGCCTGGATTCTCAATGACCTGCACGCATTGGGGCACGAGGCGGATGATGTGCGCCGCGCCGGTCCCGGGCCCGCCACCGAGGTCATGGTGGCCTACGCCTACGACACCATCGCGCGCAAGAATCCGGTTGGATTTTTCGGCATGGTGCATGTGCTGGAAGGAACCAGCGTCACGCTGGCCTTGAACGCCGCCGACCAGATCCAGCGCGCGCTGGCGCTGCCGCCAAGCGCCTTCAGCTATCTGCGGTCTCACGGCACGCTGGATCAGGAGCACACCGCGCACTTCGCCGATCTGGTGAACCGCCTGGACGATGACGCCGACCGGGACGCCGTGGTCCACGCCGCCAACATGTTCTATGGACTTTACGGGGCGATCTTTCGCGCTCTGCCGCGCTCGTCATCGCAAGAGGCGGTCGCATGAGCCCGCGCGATGCCTCCGTCGTATTGACGGGCGCCGCCGGCGGTCTGGGAAGCGCGATCGCGCGCAGACTCTTTGCTGAAGGCGCGAGCCTGCTGCTGGTCGGGCGCAGCGAAGCGCCCTTGCTGGCGCTGGCCCAGTCGCTGAGCGCCGGGGCGCGCGATCGGGCACGCGTGGATGCGCTGGTGGTGGATGTGACGACCGACGCCGGCCGCAACGCGGTCTCCGATGCCGCTGGCGCGAGGAATGCCAACGTGCTCATCAACAATGCGGCGTTGGCCGCTTTCGGGCCCGCGCAATCCCTGCAGACGGAAGCGCTGCGCCAGCTCATGGACACCAATGTCGTTGCGCCCATGATGCTGACCGCCAGCATGCTGCCGCTGCTGCTGGCTCAGCCGCGCGCGCAGGTGCTGAACATCGGATCGACGTTGGGCAGCCTGGGCGTGCCAGGGTTTTCCGCCTATGCGGCAAGCAAGGCCGCGCTTCGGATGTACTCCGAAACCTTGCGCCGCGAACTGGCCGACTCGTCCGTCCGGGTGCAGTACTACGCGCCGCGGGCGATCGACACGCCGTTCAACTCGGCCGAGGTCCTGGCGTTCAACAAAGAGACCGATTCGGCCAGCGATAGCCCGGAAGAAATCGCGCGGGCCGTATCGCGCATGCTGCAGCGCGAGTCGCGCCAAGGCTTTGCAGGCGGAATCGAATCCGTCGCGGCGCGGTTGAACGGTCTTTGTCCTGAATGGTTCGATGGCGCGTTTGCAAAGCACCGCCGCGCCTTGATGTCGTTGAAATTTCCCACTGGAGCCTAGTCATGAAACAGAATATTGGCTTGCGCAATGCGGCCGCCGGTTTGCTGGCGGGCGTGGCGTGTTTGTTTTCCACCATTACCTTCGCGGCGCCTGCCGAAATGGACCAAGGCATCCGCGAGCTGCAGAACGGTTGGGCGGACATTCAATACAAGACCCCGTCCAATGATCGCGCCAAGCGCTTCGAGGCATTGTCCAAGCAGGCCCACGACCTGACGCAGCGCTACGCCAATAAAGCCGAGCCGCATATCTGGGAAGGCATCATCCTGAGCTCGTGGGCCGGCGCCAAAGGCGGAATGGGCGCCCTCAGCCTGGCGAAACAGGCCAAGGCCGAGTATGAAACCGCGATTCAGATCGACAGCAAGGCGTTGGATGGTTCTGCGCTGAATAGCCTGGGCGTGCTGTATTACAAGGTGCCCGGCTGGCCGGTGGGCTTTGGCGACAACAAGCGGGCAGAGGCCTTGCTGCAGCAGGCATTGACCATCAACCCGGACGGCATCGATCCGAACTACTTCTATGCGGATTACCTGGTGTACCGGAACCGCAAGTCCGAAGCGATTCCGTACCTGGAAAAGGCGCTGAAAGCCCCGCCCAGGCCCGGCCGCGAAGTGGCTGACGAGGGCCGGCGGGAGGAAGTGCGGACGCTGCTGAAGGCGGCCCGCTGAGTCAGTACTGATACCGCACCGTCAGCATCACGCTGCGCGGCTGGCCGTAGTAGTTTTGCCGGGACGCGCCGCCAAGCTTTTCGTAATACTTGCGGTCAAACAGGTTGTCGACGGTGAGCGTGCCTTCGACGTGGCGGTTGTAGCGGTAACCGATCTGCGCGGATACGAGCGCGTAGCTGCCCTGATCCCAACGCACGTTGCCGCTTTGCAGATAGTTGCCGCTATTCCAGCGAACGCCGGTGCCCACGCTGAAGCCTTCCAGCGCCGGCTGGCTGAAGCGGTAGCGGGTCCAGAGGTTGATGGCGTGACGCGGGGTGATTGTGCTGTACGACAGTCCCTGCTGGGCTTGGCTCGCTTCCAGGTATTTGGTCTGCGTGTAGGCGTAGCCGGCCACGATGTCCCAGTTCGGCAACGGCGATCCGCTGATCTCGGTCTCGAAGCCCTGGCTGCGCACCTTGCCCGCGGCCACCGAGTACATCGGGTTGTTCAGGTCGCTCATCGCCCGGTTGCGGTCCACGATCTGGAACAGGGCGGCATGCGCGTTGAGCGCGCCGTCCATGAACGCGCCTTTGACGCCCGTTTCGATCTGGCGTCCCACGCGCGGCGACAGCGTGCTGCCTTGCGCATCGATTTCGGTTTGCGGCTGGAAAATGCTGGTGTAGCTGGCGTAGGCGGACAACTGCGGCGTCAGTTCGTACACCACTCCGGCATACGGGGAGGGACGCGCGTCGATGCGCGTCGTCGCCTGACTGAAGTCGCCGAAGTACTGGTTGGCGTTGCGTGCGTCGTTTTTCCACCAGGACAGGCGCGCACCCGCGATGACCTTCAAGTGATCGGTCGCCTGAATGTTTGCGCGCGTGTACAGGCCGAATTCGCTGGTGCGGCCGTCGTTGCCGTTGACCTGTTCCATCTCGGGCTGTGGCATGTCGATGACCGGGTCATGTACGTTGGTCGGGAAGATCGTGCCGCCGCCGTAGTTGAATTGCTTGCGGGTGTAGCTGTAGTCGGCGCCCACGAGCACGCTGTGCTCGCGGCCGAAAGCCTCGAACGGCAGGTTCACGTGCGCATCCGCGCCGGTCGTTTTCCAGTGGTTGCGGTACGACCAGGCGATGAGGTTGGTGTCTCCGGTGACCGGATCGACGGCGCGGTTGGGCCAGGTGGTCACGCGCGTCGGGGTGTCGGTGTCGCGATGAAAGACGCTTGCCTTGATGGAGCCGCCGCCGTCGAACCGGTGTTCCAGGTCGGTAAAGACCTCGGTGGTTTCCTCTTCGATGCGGTTCCATTCGGCGCTGAGATTGGTGCCGCGGCGCACGTCGAGCAGCGAGCCGTCGGCGTACGCGGGCAGACCGAATGCCGGCGTGACGCGGGAGCGTTGGTGCGTGATGCCCGCCGCCAGCGTTGTGGCGGGTGTCAGGTCGGCCTCGACGATGCCGTAGAGCGTGGGCCGCTCGGAACTGACGCGGTCGACGAAGGAGCCGCGGTCTTCGTAGGCGGCAATGAAGCGGCCGCGGACCTTGCCTTCGCTATCGAACGGCGTGCTCAGGTCGGCCACGGCCCGGTAGTAATCCCATGATCCGACGCTGGCCTGCGCGCCAAAGGCGAATTCCTGCATGGGGCGCTTGCGCACCAGATTCACGCTGCCGCCGGGCTCGCCGGTTCCCTGGTAAAGCCCGGACGGACCGCGCAGCACTTCGATGCGATCGTAGATGGCAAGGTCGAAGCCCGCCGACAGGTTGCCCGCGCCGGCCGGGGCGCGCATGCCGTCCACCTGGATCGAATCGAGCGAGTAGCCGCGAGAGATGAACCCGGAAATATTGCCGCCGCTGGAGAGCGTTTCGACGGTCATGCCCGTGACGTTGCGCATTGCGTCCGACAGGCTGTTCAGGTTCTGGTCGTCGAGCTGCTGGCGTGTGACGACGGACACCGACTGCGGAATTTCCTTGAGCGTCTGCGTGCCCTTGCCGATGGTGACGGCATTGCTGGTGTACGAGCCCGTGCCTTCGCTTGTGGCGCGCTCGGCCGCGCCGGTGACGGTGACGGGCGCCAGTTGCGTAATTCCGCCTTGCGGCATTGCCTGCAGCGCGTAGGTGCCGGCAGCGCTGGGCACGGCGCGATAACCGGTGCCCGCGAGCAGGCGGTCAAAGCCTTGCTGGACGTTCATCTCGCCCGAGATGCCTGGGCTTTGGCGGCCGGCGAGCCAGGCGGGGTCGTAGACGATCTGCACGCCAGCGGCGGCCGCGTAGCGCGCCAGCACGGCGTCGAGCGAGCCTGCGCCGATTGCGACGGTGCGCACCTGGGAGGCCGGCGCTGCGCCGGTCTGGGCCGCGGACTGTGCTCCCGCGGTGGCGCTTGCCATGGCCGTGCACCAGAGCGCCGTCCAGATCATTGCCTTGCGGGATCCTCTGCCCCGCGCTGCGCGTACACGTGCCATCACTCTTTCATCCTTTCATCGTCAAGCAAGAAGCGCCCGCATCCCCTTGATGCGGTCTTACTTCCTACTCCGCACGACAACGAAAAAGTGATCACCTTGACGCAAAATAATTTTGCCGCGCGGCCGTTCAAGCGCCGGCCGGTCCGACGGATACCCAATAACGGGTGACGCGCTGCACCGCGATGGGCAGGCGTTCGGCCAAGGCTTGCAGCGCCCCATCGGTATCCCGTAGCGACAGCGCGCCCGACACCCGCAGGTCGGCGACCTCGGGGTCGCAGCGCAGGAAACCCGGGCGATGACGCGCCAGCTCGGCCAGCACGTCGGCGAGGCGCTGATCGCGCACGAC
>DMTA01000011.1:0-5663 GCA_003454835.1 Achromobacter sp.
CCGGCGGTCGCAGCAGGGGAATCTCCTGGCCGTTCAGCGTGGCGCCCAGGTCGGCGCCGGCCAGCGCGAAACAGGCCGGGACGTCGAAACGCAGCGTCGGGCCGGTCAGCGTGATTTCCAGCGTGGCGGGGTCGCCTTCGTTGCCCGCCAAGGCATTGGCAAGCCGGTGGGCGCGCTCGTCCATGGCGCCCGCCGCCGGAATGCCCTGATGCTGGTAGCCCTCGCGCCCGCGGTCCTGGAAGCTGGACAGCATGCCCGGCTTGATTACCGTCACGCTCATGGCCGGCTCTCCCGGATGCGGTCGAATTCTTCGGGCGTGATCGGCACGAAGCGCACGGTGTCGCCAGGTTGCAGCAGGGCGGCGGGTTCCCGCGTGGGGTCGAACATGACGAGCGGCGTGGCCCCGATGATGTTCCAGCCGCCCGGCAGCCGGTTCGGGTAGATGACGGTCTGGCGGTTGGCGATGGCCACCGCGCCCGGCGGCACGGCGGTGCGGGGCGAGGGGCGGCGGGGAATGTTCAGTTTTTCGTCGTGCACGCCCAGATAGGCATGTCCGGGCGCGAATCCCAGCATGAACACCATGCTGCGCGGTTCGCTGTGCAACTGAATGACGGCGTCGGGCGAGATGCGCGCCGCGCGGGCGACCTCGGCCAGGTCAGGGCCGTGTTCGCCGCCATAGCAGACGGGAATGTCGACCTCGCGTCCGCCCGCATCGCCGGTGGGTATGCCGCCGGCCAGCAAGGCCTGGATGTGTTCGGATAGCGAGGCGTAGGTGGGACCGTCGCCCTGTCCGCCGGGCCGGTAATGCACGGCCACGGCGACGAAGGAGGGCACCACATCGGTGACGCCCGGCAGCCGCGCGTCGCGCAGCATGCGGGCGGCCGCCAGGCACGTTCGGCCGATGGCGGCGTCGATATGTTCGCCGAAGGAAATGATCAGGCAGCGGTCACCCTGGGGCAGGATGCGCCAGCGGGTTTCGGCCGGAGAATGCGGGTCTGAATTTACGTTCAACGGCACGAAACCTGTAGTGACGGGTTACTTGGCGAACAACGAATCCATGTTCTTGAACGCCTTGAATTCCAGCGCGTTGCCCGACGGATCCAGGAAGAACATGGTGGCCTGTTCGCCGACCTCGCCCTTGAATCGGATGTAGGGTTCGATGACGAACTCGGTCTTGGCGTCGGTCAGGCGCTTGGCCATGGCTTCCCATTGTTCCATGGAAAGCACGGCGCCGAAATGGCGCACGGGCACATTGTGCGAATCGACGGCGCTGGTGGCTTTGTGGCCACACTCGCTGGGCGCGAGGTGCGCCACGATCTGGTGGCCGTAGAAATTGAAGTCGATCCATTCGGGGGAGCTGCGCCCCTCCGGACAGCCCAGCTTTTCGCCGTAGAAGGCGCGGGCTTCGGCCAGATCCCGCACGGGGAAGGCCAGGTGGAACGGCGGCAGGTTGGTTTGAGCGGACATGCAAGGCTCCGGGTCAGGCAAAGGAAAGATGATCGTTCGGGGGGGCAACCGCCGCAATCGCGTCGGCATTAGCACCAGGACGTAGTTTAGGTATTGTTTTTTTTATAGCAAAACGATATTTTTCGAGGCTTAGCATCGAAAAAATTGATTGTGCTCAAGGAATTCAAGACCTTCATCGCCGTGGCGCGGGACGGAACCTTCACCGGGGCCGGGGCGCAACTGGGACTCACGCAGTCCGCAGTCAGCGCCCAGATCCGGCGCCTGGAAGAGTATCTGGGCGTCGCGCTTTTTGACCGCAGTCCGCGCGCGGCCCTGCTGAACGCGCAGGGCCGCGAGATGCTGCCCCAGGCCGAAGAGCTGGTTGCCATGGCCGAACGCATGGCGGCGTCTGCCGGCGGCGCCCATGTCAGCGGGTTGCTGCGCATCGGCGCGATCGCGTCCGTGCAGCAGGATCTGCTGGTTCACGCGGTGGGCGAGTTCCGCGCGTTTTATCCCGACGTGCGCGTGCGCATCGTGCCCGGTGTGTCGCTGTCGTTGCTGGGTCAGGTGGACGCTGGCGAAGTGGACCTGGCCGTGCTGATCCGCCCGCCGTTCGCCTTGCCGCCCGAGCTGGGTTGGCAGCCGCTGATGAGCGAGCCGGTGATGCTGGCCATACCGGAATCCATGCCGGTCGCGCCTTGGCGGGAGCTGCTGGCAACGCAGCCCTTCATCCGCTACGACCGCGCTTCGTTCGGCGGGCGGGTGGTGGATGTATTTCTGAAGAAGCACCGGATCACCGTGCATGAAGCCGTGGAGCTCGACGAGATCGAGGCCATCGCGGGGATGGTCCGGCACGGGCTGGGCGTGGCGTTGCTGCCCCGGTTGCGGCGTTTGGACATGACGGGGCTGCGGCTGCTGCCGCTGGAAGAACACGCGTTTCACCGCGAAATAGGCATCATCGGCCGCCTGCCGTTCGACCCGGGCAGCGTCCGCGAAAAGATCGCGCAATGTTTGCACCGGGCGGCGGGTGATTCGGGGGTGGGCTGACTGCTTGGATTGGGCGCTTGTGCGACGGCGTCTGGCTTGGGTCGGTGTCGGACACCGTCTCAAGCAATCTGGTCAGCCAAGAAAAAAGCCCCCGAAGGGGCTTTCGCGTTTAAAGCCGGTCGCAGCGGACCGTGATCGGGTGATCGCGCAAGGCCGTCATTACGATGTCGTCGACCTGGCCCTCCACGTCGGTGATCACGTAGCCGATCTGGCCGCGCGTCTGCAGGGTCTGGCTGACGATGTTCAGGCCGTGTTGCGCCATCAGGTTGTCCAGCGCGCCCAGCGCCCCGGGCGCGTTGCGGTGCACGTGCAGGATGCGCGTGCCGCCGGCCTGTTCCAGGAAGGGCAGTTCGGGGAAGTTGACCGCGCCCTTTGTGGTGCCGGCCTGCAGGAAGCGCACGAGCTTTTCGGCGACTTCGCGGCCGATGTTCTCTTGGGATTCCTGCGTGCTGCCGCCGATGTGCGGGGTCAGGATGACGTTGGGCATGCCGATCAGGGGGCTGGCCAGGGGTTCATCGGCGCTTTTGGGCTCGGTGGGGAACACGTCAAGCGCGGCGCCGGCAAGGTGACCGGATTTCAGCGCCGCGTGCAGCGCGTCGATGTCCACGACCGCGCCGCGCGAGGCGTTGATCAGGATGGCGCCGCGGCGCATGCGGCCGATGGTCTCAGCGTTCATGATGTTTTCGGTGGACTTGCCGCCGGGTACGTGCAGCGTCACGACATCGGCCTGTTCCAGCAGATCGTTCAGCGTGCCGGCGGGGCGGGCGTTGCCCAGCGGCAGCTTGGCCTCGACGTCGTGATAGATGACGCGCATGCCCAGGCTTTCTGCCAGGGTGCTGATCTGCGAGCCGATGTTGCCGTACCCGACGATGCCCAGCGTCTTGCCGCGCGTTTCAAACGCGCCTGCGGCGCTCTTGTCCCAGTGGCCCTGGTGGACCCGGGCGTTCTTTTCGGGGATCCGGCGCAGCAGCAGGATGGCCTCGCCCAGCACCAGTTCGGCGACCGAGCGCGTGTTGGAGAACGGTGCATTGAAGACCGGGATGCCGCGCTGCATGGCGGTGTCCAGGTCGACCTGGTTCGTGCCGATGCAGAAGCACCCGACCACGCGCAGGTCGGGGTTGCCGGACAGCAGGGCAGCGTCCAGGTGCGTGCGAGAACGGATCCCCGCCACTTGCACGCCGCGCAGGGCGTCGTGCAATTGCGCCGGCGGCAGGGCCGCGGCATGCGTGACGATATCGGTGTAGCCGGCGGCCTCGAAGACGGCGCGGGCGCTCGGGTGGATGTTCTCGAACAGGACGATTTGTGCCATGACTGCCAAGGGTTGGTGAGAAACGCAATTATTTATTGTGGACCATTTTTGCTGCGGTGCAAGGAGTAGCCATTGAGGCGGTGTGGGTGAATTGTTTCAGGCCCGCCCGTGCGGCAATCTACGAAGGCGCGCTAGCGGTAGGCCTGGAAAACCTTGGCGCCGCCGCGTTTGTCGACCAGCACCACGTCATGCGGCGTCTTGCGCCCGCCGTACTCCGGGCCGTCCATGCCCGGCGATCCCAGCGGCATGCCGGGGGCGGAAAGACCCGCCGCGTCGGGCTTTTCAAGCAACAGCCGGCGTACGTCGCTGGCCGGCACGTGGCCTTCGACCGCGTAGCCGTCCACCATCGCGGTGTGGCAGGAACCGTAGTTGGCCATGCCGGCGTTGCGGCGGATGGGGCCGGTGTCGTCGACGTCGTGCGTGACGACGTCAAAGCCGCTGTCGCGCATGTGCTTGACCCAGTCCTCGCAGCAGCCGCAGGTGGGCGTCTTCCAGACTTCGACTTTCACGGGCGCCTGCGCTGCCGCGATGGCGGGGGCGCCGAGGACGGCGGCGAGGACCAGGCAGCGTGTGAGACGGGCAATGTTCATGATGCTCCAGGAGAAAAAAGTTCGTTCAAAGAATACGCCAGCGTGCGGGGTGGCGTCACAGCACCGACACCGAGCCCTTCATCCCCGCGGCATAGTGGCCGGGCTCCAGGCAGCCAAACGACACCGTGCCCGCCTTGTCAAAGCGCCACACGATCTCGCCGCTTTTGCCGGCTTCCAGCGACACGGCATTGGGTTCCTCGTGCCGCATGCCGGGATCTTTCATCATCATGGCGTAGTGCGCCTGCAGGTCGGCATCGGTGCCCAGCACGAGCTCATGCCGGATCTTGCCGGAATTGCGCACGTTCAGGCGGACGGTGTCGCCGGCCTTGACGTCGATGGTGGCGGGGGAAAAGCGCATGGCGTCGTTCATGTCGATGTCGACCGTGCGCGTGACGCGGGCCGGATCGCCCGGCGTGCCGATGGGCGCCGCGGCGGAGGGCTGCCCGTGGCCGCCATGCGCGTGATCGCCTGCGGCCGACGCTGCGCCGGACAGCATGAGCGCCAGGGCGGCAAACGAGGTGCGTAGCAGAGTGCCTTTCACGAGAATCCTTGCAGAGGGAATGAGCGTGATGGCACTTTAAGAAACCGGGGGTGACCCGATCCTGTCGCGCAGATTACGTTTTTGTAATGTTCGGCCCCGCCGCGGTATCCATCAGCGTGATGCCGACGACGGTGCCGGTGGTGTCGGATACCGCATCGGCCTCGCCGCCGTGCATGAGCGCAATGGCGCGCACGATGGCAAGACCCAGGCCGTGGCCTTCGCTGCGCGGGGCGCGCGTCGGGCCGGCGCGGAAAAAGCGGTCGAAGATGCGGGGCAGGTCGGCAGGCGGGATGGGCGGGCCGGGGTTTCGGACCGTGATGCGCGCGCCGCCGGAGATGCGCGAGCAGGCCACCACGATCTCGCTGCCAGGCGGCGTTGCCTTGATGGCATTTGAGATCAGGTTGGCGAGGGCGCGGCGTGCAAGTCCCCGGTTTGCGGCCACGGTGGCGTCTCCCTCGCAGTGCAGCCGCACGCCCTGTTCCTCTAGTGTGGCTTCGTAGTATTCCGCGACGCGACGCGCCTCGGCGGCCAACGACACCGGGGCAAGGTCGGCCGCACGTTCGCCGCGGTCGGCGCGGGCAAGGAACAGCATGTCGTTGACCAGCGTCTTCAGGTCTTCCAGCTCTTCCAGGTGGGATTCCAGCGCGTCGCGAAGCTCGGCGGCGTCGCGCGGCGCGGACAGCATGACCTGTGTGCCGTTGATGAGCGTCGCCAGCGGCGTGCGCAGTTC
>DMTA01000011.1:5753-5958 GCA_003454835.1 Achromobacter sp.
CGGCGTGCGCAGTTCATGCGCGACGTCGGCATTGAACCCCTCCATTTGCTGATAGGCCGCCTGCAGCCGGTCCAGCGTGCGGTTGAAGGAGCGCACCAGATCGTGCAGTTCGCGGTCGGTGTCTTCCAGCGGCAGGCGGCGCGCCAGGTTGTCGGGCTGAATGTCCGCGGCCTGCCCGGACAGCCGGCGCGCGGGCGCCATGCTG
>DMTA01000010.1 GCA_003454835.1 Achromobacter sp.
CGGCGCACGGTGTCGCTCAGCCGTGAGGCGCTGGTGCCCGCCGTCCGGGCCGCTTCGCGGAACCCTCGCGCGCGCGCCACGGCGACAAAAGCTTTGAGGTCATCGAGGTCGGTCGCCATTGTGCATTTTTCCGTACAAGCCGTGCGGATTGTATTGGCTTATCAGCAAGTGGCGAAAGCTCTATCGTTTGCCCATCCCCACTCCTTCACCGCAACAAGGAACCCCAACATGACCCAACTTGCAGACAGCGGCACCTACTCCCTCGGCGCACGCCAGGTCTATCGGCTTGGCTATGGCGCCATGCAGCTCGCCGGCCCGGGCGTCTTTGGTCCGCCGAAGGACCGCGACGCTGCGCTTGCCGTGCTGCGCGACGCCGTGGCCGCCGGCGTGAACCACATCGACACCAGCGATTTCTACGGCCCGCACATCACCAACCAATTGATCCGGGAAGCGCTTGCCCCCTATTCCGACGATCTGGTGATCGTGACGAAGGTGGGCGCGGTGCGCGGCGACGATGCCTCGTGGAATCCCGCGTTCTCGGCCGAGCAGTTGACGCGCGCGGTGCACGACAACCTGCGCAACCTGGGCCGCGACGTGCTGGACGTGGTCAACCTGCGCGCCATGTTTGACGTCCATGGCCCGGCGGAAGGGTCCATAGAGCAACCGCTGTCCGTGTTGGCCGGCCTGCAGCAGCAAGGTCTGATTCGCCACATCGGGCTGAGCAACGTGACGGCCACGCAGGTTAAAGAGGGCCGCGGCATCTGCGACATCGTCTGCGTACAGAACCAGTACAACGTCGCGCACCGGGCCGACGATGCCCTGATCGACGACCTGGCCCGCGAAGGGATTGCCTACGTGCCGTTCTTTCCGCTGGGCGGGTTCAGCCCGTTGCAGTCGTCCATCCTGAACGATGCGGCTGCGCGGATCGGCGCAACGCCGATGCAGACGGCGCTGGCGTGGCTGCTGCGCCGCTCGCCGAACATCCTGCTGATTCCCGGCACGTCTTCGCAGAAACACCTGAAGGAAAACCTGGCCGCAGCGTCGCTGCAGTTGCCGGACGACGTGGCCAAGGCGCTGGACGGCATCGCGGCAAGCAAGACGGCGTAAGCACCAAGCTGAACAACCTGAACGCCGGGCGCGCCTGCGCACTCAAGCCGGCGGCAATAAAAAAACCCGCCTGCATGAACGCAGGCGGGTTTGATCAACCTGAAAACCCCAGCGGCATCATGCCGCCAGACGGCCCTCGATTTCGGTTTTGGTGGTGCGCAGTTCGTCGGGCAGGCCCTGCGACAGCTGACCGAAAAGATCATGGTGCAGCGCCAGCTCCTCGCGCCACGCGTTCTCGTCCACCGACATGACCTGCTCGAACTTGTCCGGGCTGAATTCCAGGCCGGTCCAGTCGATGTCCTGGTAGCTGGGCGACACGCCGAACACCTGATCCACGCCCTTGGACTGGCCATCGATGCGGCCCAGCATCCAGCGCAGCACGCGCATGTTGTCGCCAAAGCCCGGCCAGACGAACTTGCCGTCCGACCCCTTGCGGAACCAGTTCACGCAGTAGATGCGCGGCAGGGTCGCACCGGCGGCTTCGAGCTGCTTGCCCAGCTTGAGCCAGTGGCCGAAGTAGTCGCTCATGTTGTAGCCGCAGAACGGCAGCATGGCGAACGGGTCGCGGCGCACCACGCCTTGCTGGCCGGCGGCCGCGGCGGTGGTTTCCGAACCCATCGTGGCGGCCATATAGACGCCTTCGACCCAGTTGCGGGCTTCGGTGACGAGCGGCACGGTGGTGGAGCGGCGGCCGCCGAAGATGAAGGCGTCGATGACCACGCCCTTGGGGTTTTCCCATTCGGGGTCGATGGACGGGCACTGCGCGGCGGGCGCGGTGAAGCGCGCGTTCGGGTGCGCGGCCTTGCGACCGGTTTCGCGCGCGATTTCAGGCGTCCAGTCCTTGCCCTGCCAGTCCACCAGGTGCGCCGGCGGCGTGCTGGTCATGCCTTCCCACCAGACGTCGCCGTCGTCGGTCAGCGCGACGTTGGTGAAGATGACGTTGGCCTTGAGCGTGGCCATGGCGTTGAAGTTGGTCTGCTCGCTGGTGCCCGGGGCCACGCCGAAATAGCCGGCCTCGGGGTTGATGGCGTGCAGGCGGCCGTCGGGGCCGGGCTTGATCCAGGCGATGTCGTCGCCGATGGTGGTGACCTTCCAGCCGTCCATGCCTTGCGGCGGGATCAGCATGGCAAAGTTGGTTTTGCCGCAGGCCGACGGGAAGGCGGCGGCGACGTGGTACTTGCGACCCTTGGGCGAGGTGACGCCCAGGATCAGCATGTGTTCGGCCAGCCAGCCCTGGTCGCGGCCCATGGTGGACGCGATGCGCAGTGCGAAGCACTTCTTGCCCAGCAGCGCGTTGCCGCCGTAGCCGGAGCCGTAGCTCCAGATCTCGCGGGTCTTGGGGAAATGGACGATGTACTTGGTGGGGTTGCACGGCCAGGCCACGTCGGCTTCGCCTTCGGCGAGCGGCTTGCCGACCGAGTGCAGGCACGGCACGAAGTCGCCGTCGGTGCCCAGCACGTCATAGACCTGCTTGCCCATACGCGTCATGATGCGCATGTTCACGGCCACGTACGGGCTGTCGGACAGTTCGACGCCGATGTGGGCGATGTCCGAACCCAGCGGGCCCATCGAGAACGGCACCACGTACAGCGTGCGGCCGCGCATGGCGCCGTCGAACAGGCCGTTGAGCGTGTCGCGCATTTCGGCGGGATCGGCCCAGTTGTTGGTGGGGCCTGCGTCTTCGGCGCGGTCGGAACAGATGAAGGTGCGGTCTTCGACCCGGGCCACGTCGGACGGGTCGGACCATGCGAGATAGGAATTGGGGCGCTTGGCGGGGTTGAGCCGGCGCATGGTGCCGGCCTGGACCATCTGCTCGCACAGGCGGTCGTACTCTTCCTGCGAGCCATCGCACCACACCACGCGATCGGGCTTGGCCAGCGCGACGAAACTGGCGACCCAGTCGATCAGTCCGCGGTGCTTGACGTACGCGGGTACGTTCAAGGCTGCCAGTCCCCCGTCCAAAGGCTTATTCATTGGGGCTATCTCCATACTTTGGCTAAAGGTGATACGGCCCCAATTGAGGGGGCCGTATCCAGTTTGCGCAATCATACTTGCAGCGCCGGGCAGCCAGTCAACCCATCCACATGGGCGAGATTGTCACTGGGTGAGTCCGCTTACGCGGAATATCCGGCGCGCAACTCCCTGCGGATGATCTTGCCTGTCGCGGTCGTAGGCAAACTGGTTACAAAGCGGATCGCGCGCGGATATTCATGGGCTGCCAGCCGGGTGCGGACATGCGCCTGCAGCGCCTTGACCAGCGCCTCGTCGCCCACCACGCCCTCGTTCAGCACCACGAACGCCACCACGATTTCCGTACGCTCAGCATCCGGCATACCCACCACCGCCGCCATGCGCACGGCTGGGTGGCCGATGAGGCAGTCTTCGATGGGGCCCGGGCCGATCCGGTAGCCGGCGCTGGAGATCACGTCGTCGTTGCGGCCCACGAACCGGATGAAACCTTCCGAATCGCGCACGCCGATGTCGCCGGTCAGGAGGTAATCGCCGGCAAATTTTTCCGTCGTGGCATCCGGATTCTTCCAGTACCCCAGGAACATGACAGGATCCGGGCGCAGTACGCCAATGTTGCCCTCCTGTCCATCGGCCACTTCGGCCCCCTCGTCATCCACAATAGCGACCCGATGCCCGGGCGCGGCGCGGCCGATGGCGCCGACGCAGGGGTCGAACAGGGACGAGCACGAGGACACGATCATGTTGCATTCGGTCTGGCCGTAGAACTCGTTGATGGTCACGCCCAGCACGCGGCGGCCCCAGTCGATGAGTTCGGCGCCCAGCGATTCGCCACCGCTGGCCACCGAGCGCAGCGCGCGCGGTCCCACGTGGTCCGGCCAGTCGCAGCCGCGCATCATCTTCAGCGCGGTCGGCGGCAGGAAGGTGTGCGTCACGCCGTGGCGCGCCATCAGTTCAAGCGCAGACGCGCCGTCGAATTTTTCAAACCGCCGCGCCAGGACCGGCACCCCGTGGTGCCAGGCCGGCAGCGNNCGGTGGTGCCGGAGGTGTAGATGATGACGGCCGGGTCGTCGGCGGCCGTCGGAACCGGGTCGAAGGCGTCGGGCTCGAGCGCCAGGCTTTGGTGGAACGGCAACGCGCCGACCGTAACCCCCGCATCCCCGGCGTCGCCATCGATGCAGTAGATAACTTTCAGGTCGGGCAGGCTGTCGCGGATTTCCAGCAGCTTGCGGCAGCCTTCCGCGTCCGTGACGAGGGCCGCCGCCCCGCTGTTGGCCAGCCGGAACTGGATGGCGTCCACGCCGAACAGCGTGAACAGCGGCACCGCCACTGCGCCCATCTTGTAGGCGGCGACGTGCGCGATGGCGGTCTCCGGCGCCTGCGGCAGGTAGATGGCGACGCGGTCGCCGCGCCGGATGCCGTAGCGGGCCAGACTGTTGGCGAACTGGTTGGACTGCGCCTTGATCTGATCGAACGAGTATCGCGTCTGCGCCCCGTCGCTCTTTTCATAGATCAGGGCCAGCCGGCCGCTGCCGTCGGCCCATTTGTCGCACACGTCGACGCCGATGTTGTAGGCCGCTGGCACCTGCCACTGAAATGCGGACACGACTTGCGCGTAAGAATCTGCTCTGTGCAGCATGGTTGTCTCTTGATCGTTATGGTTGTTGCCATGAAGGACCCGCAGCGGCAGATTGCCCCCCGCCTTGCCACGAAGTTGACCGTCGCTCAATAATAGGCCCTCGCGCGGACGGCCAGACAGGCCGCCCGCCCCTTTTTCGCCTGTAGCCTGCATGGAAAAAAGCCCAGCCGTCCCGATGCGCCGCCCGCCGGCCAGCGCCAAGTCCGAACAACGCATCCGCGACATCCTGCGGGTCGCGCGCCAGGTGTTCTCCGAAGCGGGCTTTCACGCGGCCACCACCACCGAGATCGCGCAGCGGCTGGGCGTCTCGGAAGCCACCGTCTTCACCTACTTCGGCGGCAAGCGCGAACTCTGCGTGCGCGTCATCAGCGACTGGTACGACGAAATCATCGCGCGGGTGGAAGACCACCTGCCGCACATCCACGGCGCACGTGCCCAGTTGCATTACCTGGTACACACCCACCTGCGCCACCTGCTGGCCGAAGGTCCGGGGCTGTGCGCGTTCATTCTTTCCGAAGGGCGCGCGCGCAACGACGACTTCGGCGAGATTTACGCTGACCTGCAGCGCCGTTACACGGCGCCGCTGATGCGTATCCTGGCGCAAGGCCAGGCCGACGGCGACATCCGCCAGGACATGCCGCTGCGGCTGCTGCGTTCGGCGGTGTACGGGCCGATGGAGCACGTGCTGTGGGACGCAATGCGGCGCGGCGCGGAGAGCAGTGTCGACGTGGCCGCCACCGCCGACCAGCTGGTCGGCTTCCTGTGGCAGGCCCTGCAGCCGCCACGCCGGGACGCCCTGGCGCTGGCGCAGTTCCGGGGCGAAGTCCAGAACGCGCTGCATCGGCTTCAGTCTTCCGAAAACAGCGACGGCGGCACGTACTGAGGAAAGCCGTTGTAGGTCTCGCCGCGCTCGGCCGGCTGCAAATTCCACGAATGGCGCGCGTTCGGCACGCCGCCGTCCACCCGGATCACGGTTCCATTGATGAACGCCGCCGCGGGCGACAGCAGAAAGACCACGGCCGCGGCCAGTTCGGCCTCGGTGCCAAAGCGCTGTAGCGGCACCTTGGTCTTCAGCTCGCGCAGCACGCCGCGGTAGTGCTCGTCGTAGCTGTCCATGCCGCTGGAGGCGATCCAGCCCGGCGCCACGGCGTTCACGCGCACGCCGGCGTACGCCCATTCGCAGGCGGCGGTCTCCGTCAGGTTCCACACCCCCGCGCGCGCCGCGCCCGAATGCCCCATTCCCGGCATGCCGCCCCAGATGTCGGCCAGCATGTTGACGATGGCGCCGCCGTGCTGACGCATATGCTGCGTATAGATCTCGCGCGACACGAGAAACGTGCCATGCAGGTTGTTCTGCACGACGGCGTTCCAGCCGTTCAGGCTGATGCGGTCCAGCGGCGCGGGAAACTGGCCGCCCGCGCAATTGAAAAGACCGTGAATGGCGCCGTGGGCGGTCAGCGCGTCGGTGACGGCGCCGCGCACGCCGGCTTCGTCGCGGATATCGCAGGCGTGCTGGCTGATCCGATCGGCGGCCTCGGGGTAGACGCGGACGATTTCCTCCGCGGCGGCGCTCAGCTTGTCGGGACAGCGTCCCACCAGCGCCAGGCCGGCGCCCAGCGCGGCCAGCTCATGTGCGGTGCAGCGGCCCAGGCCGCTGCCTCCGCCGGTCACCATGACCGTCTTGCCGTCGAACAATCCTGGCCGGAATACCGATGCGTAGCGCTGATCCGCGGCGCTGCCGCCCGCTTGCTGATTCATGTCCGTCTCCAAAATTTTTTGTTGAGGATAACTCAATATATTGGAAACAGGCATCGCGGAGCCGCGCTTTTACCAATAGAATCAGCCGAACCGATCGGCATATCAGTTGAGCCACCATCAACAACACCGGAGATCGCGCATGACGCTGAACGCACCGCTGGACCTGGCCATTGACGGCCCCCTCGCCCGCCTGACGCTGAACCGGCCGGACATGCGCAATGCGTTCGACGAGACGCTGATCGCCGCGCTGACGGCCGCGATCCAGACTGCAGTCGATGATCCCCAGGTGCGGGTCCTGCTGTTGACGGGCGCCGGCAAAGCATTTTGCGCCGGCGGCGACCTGAACTGGATGCGCAAAATGGGCACGCTGACCGACGCGGACAACCGCAAGGACGCCACGCGGCTGGCGGACATGCTGCATGCGGTCTGGACCTGCCCGAAGCCCATCGTCGCCTGCGTCAACGGCGACGCCTACGCGGGCGGCATGGGGCTGGTGGCCGCGTGCGACATCGCGGTTGCCGCGGACAGCGCGCACTTCTGCCTGTCCGAGCCCCGCCTGGGCGTGCTGCCCGCCACGATCAGCCCCTACGTGATCCGCGCCCTGGGCGAGCGCGCATCCAACCGCTATTTCCTGACCGCCGAACGCTTCGACGCCGCCACCGCGCTGCGGCTCGGGCTCGTGCACGAGGTGGTCCCGGCGGCCCA